>CACYDE010000226.1 GCA_902773045.1 uncultured Ruminococcus sp.
GTATTCCTGCAAAAATTTGCCTTGTTCAGAACAAATTATCCTAAGCATAAATTGAAAATTTATTTCTTCACAGTTCCTAAGAGAATGTAACTCAGACTTCCTGCATATTAATTATCCCTTTATCCTTATTGAAACTGTGTTTTCGGGAATTTAAACAGAGTTCTGAGCAGACGATTGAATGGGTTCGGGGTCGGCACGCGCCGACAGGCAAATACGCGCACCAACTTTGATTATTGACGTAACATTTCGCCTGCATCCAAATTTTTCTCTAACAAGCCCCCTGTTAGTTGGCTGAGGGAAGAAGAAATTTGGTATGCGGCAGTAAAGTTGCCATACAAGACAAAGCCGCAACGGTGCTGCCTGCGGTCGCTCGACCGCCCTTTTCCTTGAGGGAAGGGGGCTGGGTGACGACAATAGCTTTGACCGAAGAACAAGCTTGGATTCGACAGCAAAAAACTATTCTATGCATCGACAATTAACGATAGACTCTATATTCATATGGGTTCGGGGCGATAGCCCCGATGGGATAGAGGGCGAAGCCCTCTATCCCGATAGCCCCCTTTTCCTTGAGGTGAAGGAGGGCTGGGGGTATGGGTGACGACAATAGCTTTGACCGAAGAACAAGCTCGGATTCGACAGCGAAAACTATTCTTTACATCGACAATCAACGATAGACTCTACATTCATTGTAATCTTGATTATAGGAAGTTTGAGTAAATTTACTTACCCGATCAAAAAACGTTTTGTGTAAGATATTTTCGAAAGATCGGTTTCGCTTTTCAAAGGATATATTTCCTGCGTAAATACAGCATATTCCCTTTTCATATTTATGTTGTTCTCATCATATAATGTAAAAAATTCGGAGGTGCTTGTATGTTCAAAAAAATAACGGTTTGTATTTTAGCTTTTTGTTTCTGTTTTTCCTTTTTTTCAATCACATCAAATGCGGAAGAGGTTGGAGAACTCGATGTGAAAGCTCCGTCGGCTCTTCTGATGGATTATGAAACGGGGAAGATCCTCTACGAAAAAAACAGCCATGAACAGCGCCCATGCGCTTCCATCACAAAGGTCATGACGTTGTGTCTTATTTTTGAAGCGATAGAATCGGGGAAGATAGATTATGATACGATCGTGACAACATCGCCTCTTGCTGCAGCGATGGGCGGTTCTGATATATGGCTTGTTGAAGGGGAGCAGATGAGTGTTAACGATCTCATAAAAGCTATTGTTGTTGTTTCCGCAAACGATGCTGCAGTGGCAATGGCGGAATGTGTCAGCGGAAGTGAAGCTGCTTTCGTTGAAGAAATGAACCAAAAGGCAAAAGAACTCGGAATGGACGAAACTACGTTTAAAAACTGCAACGGACTGGACGAGGAGGGTCACCTTACAAGCGCCTATGATGTTGCGATCATGTCAAGAGAATTGATGAAACACGATGATATATATAATTATACGTCTATATGGCTTGATTATATCCGCGACGGCGCTACCCAGCTCGTTAATACAAATAAGCTTCTGAAAACGTATGACGGGATCACAGGTTTGAAAACAGGAACTACAAGTCAGGCGGGCGCGTGTATTTCCGCAACTGCGCAGCGCGACGGTCTTAACCTGATAGCAGTTGTTCTCGGAGATGAAAGTACTGCGGATCGTTTTGATGATGCGGCGGTTCTTCTTAATTACGGCTTTGCGAATTATTCATCTGTGATTCCCGAAGAACCGTCGGAGAATGTAACTTCGGTTGAGATATCAAAGGGCATGAAAAACGAAGTCGGAGTCAAATGCGACATCACAGGAAAATTCCTGATGAGAAAAGGTTCGGAGGATAACATTACTTCGGAGATCAAAATGAAAGAGGACATAGAAGCACCGATCCATAAAGGTATGGAACTGGGAAAAGTAATTTATAGATCCGATAATGAAGTTTTGGGTGAATTTTCCGTAACCGCCGCCGAGGATGTTGACGAGATAAATTTTAAAGATGTCATGGGGATTCTCTTCGAATTTTTTGTTTCTTGCTGATTTTGCCTGTTTTATAGTTATCCCGAGAAAACTCTTGAAAGCTTTATTCTTTAAAAGTATTGAATCCTTAGCCGGCTTGTGTTAAAATAGAACATAAATACGGATATATTTTGCTTTTTCGGAAGTGTTTTGGTTTTTGACGGTATATTTTTGAATATAAATAACCGTTTTAGAACAATCTCAAGCTGATTTTTTTCACTTTGTGGCTTGATAGGAAAAATAAATATACAGCCGCTGATATAAAATGTTAACTTTTTATCAAAAAAGCGAAAAATCACTTGAAAAACACCTTTGGATATTGTACAATATATTCATAGTTGTACATTAAGGAGGAACAAATTATTATGTCCACAAGTTTAACTAACAAATATTTGTCCGGCTTTATGAGTGACGCTGAGTTTGATTACATAGCTCCGCAGGTCAAAGCAGCGCATGAAGCTCTGCATAACGGCACAGGCGCCGGAAATGATTTCATAGGCTGGCTCGATCTTCCTACGGCTTATGACAAGGAAGAGTTCGCTCGCATCAAGGCTGCGGCAGAGAAGATCAAAAACAACTCCGATGTTTTTGTTGTTATCGGAATCGGAGGTTCTTACCTTGGAGCAAGAGCCGCTATCGAGTTCTTGAAGTCGCCTAATTACAATGCGCTCAAAAAGGATACTCCCGACATTTACTATACAGGTAATTCCATAAGCTCGACTGCTTTGGCTGAACTTCTCGAGATCTGTGAGGGAAGAGATGTTTCGATCAATATGATCTCTAAGTCGGGAACAACAACAGAGCCTGCAATAGCTTTCAGAGTGTTCAGAGAGCTTCTTGAAAAGAAGTACGGTAAGGACGGCGCACGTGAAAGAATCTTCTGCACCACCGACAAGGAAAAGGGAACTCTCAAGAAGCTTGCCGATACGGAAGGCTACGAAACGTTTGTAGTTCCAGATGACGTAGGAGGCCGTTTCTCGGTTCTGACTGCAGTAGGTCTTCTTCCTATCGCTGTTTCGGGCGCAGATCTTGACGCATTGATGGGTGGCGCGGCAAAGGCTCAGGAAGAGCTTTCCAATCCCGATCTTAAAACTAACGACTGCTATAAATATGCGGCTATCAGAAATATACTTTACGCTAAGGGTTATACCACGGAGATCCTCGTTTCCTATGAGCCTGCGTTTACGATGATGTCTGAGTGGTATAAGCAGCTCTTCGGTGAAAGTGAAGGAAAAGACAACAAGGGAATTTTCCCGGCAGCGGTTACTTTCTCGACAGATCTTCATTCCATGGGTCAGTATATTCAGGAAGGAAGAAGAACTCTGTTTGAAACAGTCGTTTCTTTCGAGAAGCCGAAGAAGGAAATTGTTCTCGGAACCGATCCGGAAAATGTGGACGGTTTGAACTTCCTTTCGGGAAAGGGCATGTCTTTTGTAAACCGCAAAGCATTTGAGGGTACTGTCCTCGCTCACAATGACGGCGGAGTTCCGAATGTTGTTCTCAATGTTCCCGAAATGACAGAAGCCGAACTCGGATATTTGATCTACTTCTTTGAAAAGGCTTGCGCTATCAGCGGTTATCTCCTCGGAGTTAATCCGTTCAACCAGCCGGGCGTTGAGAGCTACAAGAAGAATATGTTTGCTCTTCTCGGAAAGCCGGGTTATGAGGACGCCAAGGCGGCGCTTGAAGCAAGACTTAACTGACAGGTATTAAACAATACCTTTTGCATTAAAAATAACCTTATCAAAATTGAAAGGAATGGTAAATAATGGTAACTTTATTGATCGGTAAAAAAGGTTCCGGTAAGACAAAAAGATTGATCGAAGAGGCTAACGCAGCAGTTGCAGCTTCAAAGGGCTGTGTAGTTGTTCTTGAAAAGGGTGCTAAACTCACCTATGATCTCACTCACAAGGCTCGCCTCGTTGATACAGACGCATACAAGATCAAGGGCTATGACGCTCTTTACGGAATGCTCAGCGGTATTTGCGCAGGAAACTATGACGTTACGGATATTTTCGTCGATTCAACTTTTAAGATCGCAGGCGATGATAAGACCGAGCTTTCGGCATTTGTTGACAAACTCAACGATCTTGCGGAAGAAGCTAATACGGCTATCACTTTGTTGATCTCTTCGGCTAAGGAAGATCTTCCGACAGATATCAAAGCAACTCTCGAAGAGCTTTAATTTATCACGGTCACAGGATTTAAAAGGGCAAAGTTTGGCTTTGCCCTTTTTTGCATACGATCAAGTGCTATGAAGTCTGAATATTTATTTTATTTACTTAAACTTCCCACATATTAATTAGCCATCTATTCTTATCGAAACTGTTTTTTAAGGACTTCAAATAGAGTTTTGAGTAACCGGTTGAATTGAATGGGTTCGGGGCGATAGCCCCGATGGGTGACGGCTAAAGCTTTGATCGAAGAATAAGCTTGGATTCAACAGCGAAAATTATTTTTTGCATTGACAACATATGATAGACTCGACATTTATTGTAATTTTGAGTGTGGGAAGTTTAAGCTATTTATCATGTTATAAAATGATAAATATTTTCATGTGATTTTAGCGTCTCTTTTCGAGAACGACTTGTAGCAGAATATAAATTGTCGCATGATTTGTATGTTTTTAAAGGTGGATAATAATGAGTGTACTGCACACAAGCCGGCTTATTTTGCGCCCGTTTCTTACTTCGGACGCAGAGGCTATGTATAATAATTGGACTTATGATGAACGTGTGGCAAGATACTGCCGCTGGTATCCGCATAAAAGTATCGCAGAAACAGAAGAGTATTTAAAAGCATGCATCGGAGCGGAATACAGTTGGGCGATCACTTTGAAAGAGAATGATGAACCTATCGGAGCTATTGATCTGGTTGGCATCAATCAGTTTGGGATACCTGAAATAGGCTATGTATTGATGTATTCGCATTGGGGACAGGGAATAATGACGGAAGCCTTGAAAGCAGTGATCCAGGAGCTGCTCGGAAACGGCTTTGAAACAATAGGCGCTTGTCATAATATTGATAATCCTGCTTCGGGTCGTGTTATGGAAAAATGCGGTATGACCTATGTCAGAAACTGTATGGCACAGAAAAAATTCGGTTCCGATGAACAATGTGAAGTTTGGTATTATGAAATATCCCGTTGACTTTGTCGGCGAGCGGCGGCAAGTTAAAAGGGGTGCAAGTGGATCGACGAGGTAAAAACATGAGAGTTTTCTTGTTGGAATTGAATAATGACTTAAAAGGAATTGAGCATCGAAAAAAATATATTGAAAAACTTATCAAAGAACTTCCGAAACCCGATCTTGTTGTATTGCCGGAGTTGGCTTTATGCAGTTACATGGCAGATCAGGAAATCTGGAAATATGCCGATAACTGCGGAACGGACACAGCCGGCTGGGTTGTTCGGACGGCAAAAAAATATAACACATTTATTGGGGTCGGTTATCTTGACAAAGAAAACGGTGATTACTATAACCGTTATATGATTGCCGGAGCGGAAGGTGTATGTGGTGTTGTTTCTAAGTCGGAAGGAGAGTCCGCGGTATTTAAAAGGGGCAATTTTGACAGTGTTATATCCACTCCGTTCGGAAATGTCGGTGTTGCGATCTGCTTTGATTCCAGACGCAGACATTTCTATGAGAATGTGAAGAATGAGGAACTTACATTGATACTCTTTCCTCACGGCGCTCCTGCCGATCCGAAAAAACCGGATAAGGAACGGAAAGAAAACGATACACGATGTATGTTATATGCCGATGCTTTTGATGTTCCGGTCGTTTATGCAAACAGTACGGGAAAGCTGGAGCACATGCCGGGCATAATGGGACTGATGATGGAAAAACACGGCTTTCGCATGAATGGTATGAGCAAAATCTATTCACATGAGACAAGAGAACTGAAAACATCCGTACCGGAAGCTGTCGGCGCAGACATAACGCTCAGACCCGGGCGTCTGAAGAACGAGATCCGCTTTTATGGGGATGATATACTTCCCGGTAATCGGATTTTTAAATTATTTATATTGAAACCTGATACCAAAGCCGGGATCAGATCGTATGAAAAGAATCGATAGTTTCTCAAATATGCGGTGTTGCCTGAAAAAGAGTATCCCGGGGACGTTTACTTCGGGATATTGTATTTTTGTATGTAATAATTTTATAGACTGAAATGTTTTTCAATAATAACTGTTGCTTTTTGACGCAAAAGATGATATAATGACCGTGTAGTTTTAAAACAGAGTAAAATTTCGGGCGTATATTGTTTGAAATAACAGTATGAAGTGTTCACCGAACGGGGAGTTGTCGGTGAAACGAAAGAAAATTCTGCGATCCGGAGTTTGCATCCCGCTGTTACACTTGTAGAAATTGTGGGCGGTGTGCAGTTTATGTACGCCGCCTTTTTATGGTATCCAAAAAATAACTGCATAATCTCGGAACATCAGCGTACACGGCTTCATTATCGTTTTCTTACTTGTATTGTACGTTACTGTACCGTTTTTTATGTAATTATTTTCTTGGATCGCTATAGTATAAATCTATGTGTGTAACAACTGCTGTTGGAAAAAAGGAGTTGTTAGAAATGGGAAATTATTTCAAAAAAGTCGGCGATAAGTTTAAAAAATCCGGTTCGGAGCTTTCGAAGCCTCAGAATCTTGCTGTGGCTTCGATGCTTCTTGCTATTGCTGTAGTCCTCAGGTATTTTGAAAACAACGGTATGGCACTTCTGGGAACAAATCTCATTAAAGTGGGGTTCGATACGCTGCCTGTTGCTGTTGCGGCAATGCTTTACGGCCCGGTTGTCGGAGGTATAGTTGGAGGATTGACTGATTTCTTGGGATTTATTGCCGCGCCTGTGGGCGGTGCGTATATTCCGGGATTTACGATAAGTATGATTATTATGGGAATGATATACGGAATAGCTTTCTATAAAGAAACGATCAAGCTTCCGAGAATCATTATTACCGAGGTAATAATCACGCTGTTTGTCAATATATTCCTTGGGGTCACATGGTTTGTACTGTTTTACGGGATGTCTCTTGAAAAAGCGCTTTCCATAAGGGGAATAAAGGAATTCTTTGATCTTCCGATCACGGTTGCGCTTAATTTTGCGGTTTTCAAGCTTCTTGTGAAAATCCCTGAAATCAGACGAACGATGAGAATAAGGAAAAAAGCATAACAGACGATTGGCATCGAGAGAAACGGCAGATAACCCTGTCGTTTTTTTCTTTTGAAAAATTTAAGTTAAATTTAAGTAAAAGGTGTATTATTGTAAAGCGGAATTGTAAAGGTGACTATCTTCACGTGTTTAAAAAAGGTTGTCAAGAACTGACCATAAAGAGTCAACTCTCGGTCGGGTGCGTGAAGTTGCGTAACTCAAAGACTATCTTCACGTGTTAAAAAAGTCGGGTTCGGAAAGTTGTGTAACTCAAAGACTATCTTCACGTGTTAAAAAAAGTTGGTCAAGAACTGACCGTAAAGAGTCAACTCTCGGTCCGGTGCGTGAAGTTGCGTAACTCTAAGACTATCTTCACGTGTTAAAAAAGTCGGGTTCGTGAAGTTGTGTAACTCAAAGACTATCTTCACGTGTTTAAAAAAAACATGAGATATACTGTTTATGTTCATATTTTATTAATATGTTTATAGGATAATAAGATGGTGTGTAAATTTTATAAGGAGTGAAACAGATGGTAGAGGTCAAAAATATTACCAAATGCTACGGCGATAAAAAAGCCGTGGATAACGTCAGCTTCACCGTTAACAGCGGAGAGATCCTCGGATTCCTCGGTCCTAACGGTGCGGGAAAATCAACCACGATGAATATCATCACGGGCTATCTTTCGTCTTCCAGCGGAACGGTTACCGTTGACGGCTGCGAGATACTCGATGATCCCAAGGGGGTTAAAAGCAAGATAGGTTATCTTCCCGAAATACCGCCGCTTTATATGGATATGACCGTACAAAAATATCTTGAATTTATGTATGATCTGAAAAAGGTAAAGCTTGATAAAGATGCGCACATCGAGGAGGTCTGCCGACTTGTCAAGATAAGCTCCGTTTCGAATCGAATAATCAAGAACCTTTCAAAGGGTTATAAGCAGCGTGTCGGTCTTGCACAGGCGCTGCTCGGAAATCCGCCGGTTCTGATCCTTGACGAGCCTACAGTAGGTCTTGATCCGAAGCAAATCATTGAAATAAGAAATCTTGTGAAAAGTCTTGGAAAGAAGCACACCGTTATACTTTCATCTCATATTCTTTCAGAGGTTCAGGCTATTTGCGACAGAGTTGTGATTATCAGCAACGGTAAGATCGTAGCGGACGAAACGACCGAGGGTCTTTCAAAGTCTCTTGCTAAGTCAAACAGACTTCTGGTTCAGATCAAGGGTCCGAAATCCGGCGTTATCACTGCGGTTTCAAACGTTAAGAATGTAAAGAGCATAAAAACGGAACGTGAGATATCCGAGGATGTTTATGAGTATATCGTTGAAGCCAACGAGGACTGCGATATTCGTTCCGATCTGTTCTTTAAGCTTGCGGAGGAAAAGTGGCCGCTGATCCTTCTGCAGAGCGCAGATCTTTCTCTTGAGGAAATTTTCCTCAAACTTACAACCGATACGGAATATTCATCAAATAAGGGAGGTAAAAAGTAATGGGTGCGATCATCAAAAGAGAGCTTTATTCGTTTTTCTGTTCTCCGGTGGCATACGTCGTGATGGCGATCTTCCTTTTCTTTTCGGGAGTGTTTTTCTCGGTTGTCTGCCTTGGAAACGATACGTCCAATCTTACTTATGTTTTTACAAATATGTTCCTGGTCACGGTTCTTCTTATGCCGATAATGTGCATGAGGCTTCTCAGTGACGAAAAAAGACTTAAAACCGATCAGGCGCTGCTGACTTCACCCGTGAGCATTCTCGGAATTGTTCTCGGAAAGTTTTTCTCGGCATGTGTTCTTTATCTTGTTTGTTTGTCGATATATATTGTCTTCGGAGTAGTTCTTTCGTTTTTTGTTACTCCGCACTGGACTGTTATTTTATGTAACTTCTTAGGACTGTTTATCCTCGGAGCTGCGCTGATCGCGATCAATCTGTTTCTTTCATCACTTACAGAAAGTCAGATGATCTCGGCTATCTCCGGATTTGCAGTGGGACTTTTTATTTATCTTCTCGATAATTTCGCCGCGGCTATACCGGTTTCTTTCATTTCAACGGCTTTGACAAAATTGTCATTTCTTTCACACTATCAGAATTTTACGGTCGGTTTGCTCAGCCTTGCCGATTTGATATTTTTCCTTGCGGTCATTGCTCTTTTTGTATTTCTGACGGTTCGCGTGATCGAAAAGAAACGCTGGAGCTAAGGAGGTGCTGTTATGAGTGAAAAAGAAATGAACAAAAAAATCGAAGAAGAAATCGAGAAGGAAGAATCTCGGGAGAATTCTGACAGCGATAACGGATCAAAGGAAGAGAAATCTAAGGGCGAAAAGTCGGACGACAAAGATCCCAAAAAGGAAAAGAAATCGGAAGATAAGAAAAAATCAGCCAAATCAGATAAGAAGGCGGAAAAAAAGGCAGAAAAGAAGGCTTTGAAAAAGGATAAACGTTCGCTGAAAGCGAGGGCTTTCAAAAGAGGCTGGTTCTCGGCTGTCCTTGTGGTGCTTTTTATCGCGGCTGTCGTTTTCCTGAATCTGATCGCGTCAACGCTTGTTGAAAAGATCCCCGCTCTTGTTTTCGATACAACGGGTTCGGACAATTTCAAGCTTACCGATGAAACTCTTGATTATATTCCCACTCTTGACGAGGATATTACCATTACTGTTCTTGCCGAGGAAAAGGATTTTAAGGACGGCGGAGAGTATTATATCCAGGCTAATACGCTTCTCCACGAATATGAAAATAAGTCGGACAGAATAACTCTGAAATATGTTGATCTCACGTCCAATCCGACTTTTGTAAACAACTACCCGAATGAGACGCTTGCAAATTACGGAATTATTGTTCAGGGCGAAAACGATTACAAATACCTCACAGGTGAGGATTACCTTGATGTTCAGATGGACTATAATTATAATTACTATATCGCAGGCTCTAATCTTGAAGAGGTAGTAACTTCCGCTATTTTGAATGTTACTCTTGACGACAAGCCGAAGGTGACTTTTGTCAGCGATATCAACGGCGAGGATTACAGCTACTTCAAAACGTATCTTGAAAAGAACGGTTTTGAAACAGATGAGATCTCTCCGGCGATGAATTCGATTCCGGAGGATACCAAGTTCTTGGTTATTTTTGCTCCTTCTGTAGATCTTGATGAATCATTCGTCAACACGGTTTCCGATTTTCTTTATAACGAGGGAAATTACGGAAAAGAGCTGATCTATCTTCCGGCGCGCGTTTTCACGGCTTTCCCGAATCTTGACAGCCTTCTTGAAGAATGGGGCGTGGAAGTTGAAACCGGTCTTGCTATTGAGAATGATAATAATTATATCGGTCAGGCATATAACTATCTTATCTTTGCTTCTCAGTATTCCGATACAACGTATTCTTCAAAAATGAGAAATTCCGATCTCCCGTTCTGCTTCGTAGGAGGATATGTTCGTCCTGTTACGATCAATGACAGCAGCAGCGTAAATCCGCTTTTCACTCTCTCCGATAAAAGTGAAGTTGTCTATCCTCTTGAAACACCCGATGAGGCAGGACAGGAGACTGTGACGGAGTCTAAGCCTAACGTGACTCTCGGAGTCATAGCGACGAAAACTTCGACGACCAATGCCGATTCCGACACAGATTCCGACAGCGGTGCGACGGAATCCAAGGAGTCGAATATCGTAGTTATCGGATCAAGTGTTGCAGTGAGTGAGACAATGCTTCAATCGAGTGTTTACGGAAATTCCGAATATATGATCTCTTTGATGAACTCTCTTTCCGATCGCGATGACGTCGGAATAACCATTGAATCAAAGTCACTTCTTAATGACGAGCTTGGAATAACATCGGCGCAGATGAATGTATGTTATGTTGTCTTTATTATTGTGATTCCGGTTGGAGTTCTTATTGCCGGCTTTGTGATCTTCATGAAACGGCGCAATATGTGATGCGAGGTAGTAATAATGAAGAAAACTACAAAAACCTTAATAATATCAATTCTTGGAGTTGCTGTTCTTGTCGGCGCTTTTCTGGCGGTTTATTTTCTTGTTCCGACTGAGAGCGAGAATGATTCCGACTCGGAGTCTTCGTCGGATTCGGCATCAGAAGATCACTATCACCTTTTGACTCATGTTCCTGCGGATATCAAGCAGATCGAAGTGAAAAATGAAACAGGTGAATACACTCTTCTCTCCGAAACACCGACCTTTGAGTCCACAAATGAAGACGGAACGACTTCGACTTATACCGACGCGACAGTATACACTCTTGTCGGATATGAGGATATGGAGCTTCTCACAGGTTCTCCCGATACTTTGGCGAACGATTCCGCGAGTATTACCGCTTCAAAAATAGTTGATGACGGATCGAGAAAATCCGATTTCGGTTTTGATGATCCGAGAGCGGTCGTAACGGTTACTTATACGGACGGAGAGAAAGTAACGGTTACTGTCGGTGCGGACGCCCCCGATAATAAGGGAGCGTATATCATGCTGGACGGAGATCAAAATATTTATCTCGTAGAATCCGAATCCGTTGACGGTTTTTTGATAGGAGCAATGGGAATGCTGACGACAGAAATAGGTTTTTCGGCATTGGACGACAGCGGAAATGTATTCACCAAAATGGTATTCGGAGGAAGTCTTTTTGACGGTCAAGAGATAGAGATAGCTTATTCCGAAAACGAAGCTTTTTCCGAAACGTATGAGATCATTTCTCCCGACCGTTCCATCGCAAACGAAGAAACTGTGACTTATATGGTGAATAATGTAAGAAATCTGACAGCAAAAGAAGTTCTTGCGGTTAATGCTGATGAGGAAAAGATAAAAGAGTACGGTCTTGACGATCCTTACGTTACCGTTGAGGCGGAGTATCCCGATATTTCGGTAAATTACAAAGTTACAAAGCCTGACGATGAAGGAAGCCTTTATCTTCTCAGCAGCGGAATTATTTATAAAATGGATGCAGCGGCTATTCCGTGGGTCAACTACACGTATGATGAGCTTATACCTTCTTCGGTCATGTACCCTTCTTACAGTAAGGTCAAGAAGGTGACCGTTGAGGCTGACGGGAATAAATACGAATTCGACCTTGAACGTACTACCGAAACGACACGGGACAGTGACACAGACGTTGAGAGAACCGTGACCACCGTAAAATGCAACGGTAAGGATGTCAGCGAAGGAAGCTTCAGCGCTTTTTATCAGAACCTTACTTCGGCACAGAGAAGCGGAAGCACAGACGTTGACAGCGGAAAAAAATCACTTCTTAAAGTCACTTTCGAATTTGTTGACGGAACGACAGGAACTGCCGAATATTTTGAGGGTGAAAACAGAAAATGTCCGGTTCTCATAAACGGAACATTCGGAAGCACTGCATTTGAATCCTACGTCACAAAGATCCGAGATGATGTGAAAAAAGCTTCTCAGGGCGAAATAGTTGACAGCATATTTTAATCAGTATATCCTTAGGGAAAATTAGGAACTGTGAAGAAATAAATTTTCAATTTATGCTTAGGATAATTTGTTCTGAACAAGGCAAATTTTTGCAGGAATACTA
>CACYDE010000227.1 GCA_902773045.1 uncultured Ruminococcus sp.
GTGTGATGGAATTGGCAGACGTAGTGGACTCAAAATCCACCGGTAGCGATACCGTGCCGGTTCGAGTCCGGCCACCGGCACCAGAAGAGAGCACTTGCATTTTTTGCAGGTGCTCTTTCTGATTTGCGGATTTGAAATAATGGAACAGGAGGCTGCAAAATGAAAGAGATCGGAAAGATCGAAAGCTTCAAAGCCGATCACGATAAAATAGAACCGGGGATATATATTTCTCGGACTGACGGAGATCTGATAACGTATGATCTCAGAACGAGAAAGCCGAATGCCGGATATTATATGGATAACGTTACAATGCATACGGTCGAGCATATGTTCGCAACTTATGTGAGGAATTCGGAAATAGGCAGCAGCGTGATCTACTTTGGGCCTATGGGCTGTCAGACCGGGTTTTATCTGATCGTTAAGGAAACAGAGCCGGAAACTGTTTTTGAAATCGTTAAAAAAGTTTTAAAACAGATAATTGAACATGACGGACCTGTTTTCGGCGCGACTCAAAAAGAGTGCGGAAACTACAGAAACTTATCGCTTGAACCGTGCGTTAAGGAATGTGAAAATTACTTGTCGGTTCTTGAAAAAATTACGGAGGTTGATTTTAGGTATGCTGAATAAAGTGGAAATAGGGATCATCGGTGCGATGAAAATAGAAATTGACGGATTAAGAGAGCTTATGGAGAACAAACAGCCGGTTTCGCTCAGCGGAATCGATTTTGTGATCGGCGAGCTTTACGGAAAAAAGGTAGTTACTGCTGTCTGCGGAATAGGAAAGGTTTTTTCGGCAGTGTGTGCGCAGACGATGATCCTCGGATTCTCTCCGGATATCATTCTTAATACCGGAGTTGCCGGAACTCTTTCCGATAAGCTTTCCATAGGCGATATTGTTATAGCCGAAAATTCGGTGCAGCATGACATAGACACAACTGCACTCGGAGATGAGCCGGGACTTATTTCGGGACCGAATATCGTTTATATTCCTGCCGATAAAAAACTTAACGAAATGTTGGAAGAATGCGTCAAGGCTTTGGGAATAAACTATCTTGTCGGAACGATAGCAACAGGCGACTGTTTTATCAATGATGACGAGAGAAAGAAGAAAATCAGGGAAACATTCTCTGCTGCCGCGTGTGAGATGGAAGGCGGAGCTATCGCTCAGGCGTGCTATCTTAACGGCGTTCCTTTCTCGATCATCAGAGCGATCTCCGACGGAGGAGACGAAAACTCTCATCTTGATTACGCTTCTTTCCTGCAGCTTGCGTCGGAACGTTCGCGGAAGGTCATTGACAAGTTTGTTTCACAGTGGCAAGGCAGAGAGAATTGATCCCGGACGCGCCGAAAATTTTCTGAAATGATAAGATCCCAAACCTTGCGCAGAAAACCTTTTGTGATGTCAAATTATTACAAACAAGGGCATATAATACAATAATTTTAATGAAGTATGAATTATGTGTTATTTTTTATCGAAAAAAGGTTAAAGGTTTGTTGCTTTTCTTGATTTAATTCGCTAAATATATTATAATTAATTAAATTATAATGATGAATTATGTATGAAAATCATCGAAAGGATGAATGGCACCATGAAATATATCACGAAAGCTGTGTGCTTGTCTGTTGCTGCGGCTATGATCCTTTCCTTTGCGGGGTGTAAGGATAAGGATAATAAAGTTGAATCGCCCGATGAGCCGGTGAGTTCCTCTCAGGTGACCGAAACAGGCGACGGTCCCGTTTCGGCTGAATCCTACAAGATCGGCGATGTTACGTTCGATACCAATACAGTCGAGCTTCAGCTGGGCGACGTTACTTTCACGAATGAAGATCTGCAGTTTATTTCGAAATGTACAAAACTTGAATATTTCGGCGTTCTATCCTCGAATCTGACGGATCTTGAGTTTTTGAGCGGAATTCCGAATCTTAAAACGATCATAATAGGAACAAGCGACCTTCAAAGTTTGAAATCGGTTTCAACGATCACAAGCCTGGAGAATCTTTCGGTTATAAATGCAAATCTGAAATCTCTCAGCGGCTGTGAAAATCTGACCAATCTTAAATCGGTCAACTTCACAAATAATCTTATCGACAATATCAGCGCGCTTGAAAAATGCAGAGATCTCGAACGCGTCAACCTTGAATCGAATCTTATCAGCGATATTTCTCCGATAGCGAGCATGAATCATCTTGAGGTTCTGAATATCGGAAGCAACGCTGTTTCCGACGGAGCGGTTCTTTCTTCTTTGACAAGTCTTAAGGAACTGAACGTAGCGTGCAATATGATTTCGGATCTTTCTTTCCTGACAAGTCTTGAAGAACTTAAGATTCTTGATCTTAAAGCTATCAATCCGGATGACAAGGACGTTTTCATCGATCTCACCAATCTGAGAGAACTTGATCTCACCGATTCAAATCTTTCGAGAGCGGATATCATAAAAATAATGGTTTGGCTCAAAGATTGTGACGTCAAGAGCAGTTTTGTCGTGACCGACGAAGAGCTCAGCCGCGGTGAGGAAGATGTAGAAACCGACACAGAGGACGAGGAATCTTCAAAAGACGAAACATCATCGCCTGACGAGAGCAACGGCGGCGAGAACGCTGACGGCGGAGAGAATGAATATGAATATGAAGATGTGATCCCCGACGACGGAACCGGCTATGACGAAAGCGGCGGCGAGGACGATCCGTATGGCTATGAGGACGGGAACGATCACGGTTATGACGCCGGCTATGACGATGAATATTGGTATTGATCAATAATTTTTTTGAGGTGTATATATGAACAGGTCGATTAGAATTGCTGCTTGTGCTTTGTGTTCTGTAATGGCTTTTCCCTTTTTGACTGCTTGCGACAAATCAGGCGGAGAAGAGGAGTCATCCGAAAGCCCTTCCTCCGTTGCCGTTGTCAGCACTATTATAAACACAAATGATGTGCCGGCTGCGGAAAGTCCGCTTGCGAAAGAGGAATTCATTTTCGGAAATGTATTTTTCAATAAGGCGGTAACGACCGTTGAACTTTCCGATACAAGCATTGACTCCTTCGAACCGCTTGCGGAATGCCCTTATCTTCAGACCGTGACGATCAGCGGCTGCGATATCAAGGATTTTTCGGGACTTAATTCCCTGACTCAAATCAGCAATCTTACTATTTCTGACTGCAACTTTCAAAATCTGAGCTACATCAGCGATCTGATCCAGCTCCAGAGTCTTGACATATCAAACAATGATATCTCCGACATCATTAAGCTTTCATCACTCAAAAACCTGACTTCTCTGATGGTCACCGGCGGTGACGTGAAATCAATCGGTGCGGTCAAGTATATGCCTAAGCTTCAGGTGCTTAAGGTGGACGCGAAAAGCTGCGATGATCTTTCACCTCTTCAGAATACAAAAAGACTGAAGGAGCTTTATATCTACAGCGAAAAAGCGTCGGATATCTCTTCTTTGGCGGAGCTTACCGATATCAGAAATCTTGAACTTAAAATGCCTAAGCTGGATGATATTTCCGTTCTGGAAAATATGACTTATCTCAGCAATGTTGATCTTTCGGGGACTTCGATAGATTCCGTCAGACCGATCAGGAATATCACCAACATGGTTTCACTTGATCTCTCAAACACGAAGATCACGGAAGTTTATTTCCTGAAACGAATGACTTTCCTTGAATCCCTTGTTTTGACGGGAGACGAGATAACTGATTTCTCGAATCTTACATACTGCACCGGTCTGTATTATCTTGATGTTGCGGAAACCGGAATTACAAAGTCCGAGTATGAAGAACTTGTCAACGCGCTTCCCGATGCGACGATAGTTTATAAACATGAGGACGTAGGCGTTCTTGAAGAAGACCGCAGCAGAAGCGAGTCCGAAGACGAAGATCCGGAAGGCGCTGAATCTGCTGATGAGGGTGAGGAAGATGTATCCTCGAGAAGCGGAAGGTCGAGAGATCGCGGAGAGAACGAAGGAACATCCGAAAACGGCGGCGAGGTCAGTGAGAACGGTTATTGGTTTGAAAATGACTACACCGGAGGATATTCGTTCTACAGCTACGATGACGGCGTGATCTATAATGACGGTGAAGGCGGTCATTATTATAACGGCGAACCTGTATAATATTTTATGTTGATTACTGCACAGTTATATTTCAGCTAACTGTGCAGTTTTTTTAGGGGGAATATCGGTGAGAAAAAAAGCTGCACTGACTGCGTGTTCAAACGGGTTATCAACATCGCAGGAGGAAAATGTTGAAAAACTTGTTAAACTATTCAATAATGTATCGTTGGAAACGGTAAAAAGTGAATATCTTTATTACAGAAAAGATTTTTCCGAGCGAAAGGGATCGTTGAGAGCAAAGGAGTTTATGAAGTTCTGGAGTGATGAAAATATAAGCGATATTTTCGATATTTCCGGAGGAGATCTTGCAAACGAGGTCATTCCGTATCTTGATTTTGATCTTATCGGACGGAGTGAAAAAACTTTTTGGGGCTACAGCGATCTTACGGTTATAATTAACGCGATATATTCTAAAACGGGGAAAAAATCGGTTCTTTTTCAGGTCAGAAACCTGATAGATTCCGATGAAGAAAAAACTGCAATATTAGGTCAAGCCGTAAACGAAAAGCGCGGAAAACTTTTTGATTTTCCTTATGAATTTATTCAAGGGGACGAAATGAGCGGAGTCACGGTCGGAGGAAACGTGAGATGTTTTTTGAAGCTTGCCGGAACCGATTGTTTTCCCGATCTTAACGGAAAGCTTTTGCTTCTTGAATCACTGGGCGGCGGCCGCGAGAAGATGGTGACCTATTTGAGTCAGCTGAAAATGATCGGTGCATTTGACGCGGTGAGCGGAGTGATCCTCGGAACGTTTACCGAGTTTGAAAAGACGGAGGGAACGACGGCAATGACCGATCTTGTCAAGGATTATATCCCCGATCGGGTGCCGGTTATAAAGACGCAGTTCATAGGGCACGGAAAGGACTCTTATGCAATAAAAATAGGGGAGAGATATGTATTCAAAAGGTATCTTTAAAGCACGGAAAAATATTGTTTGCGGCCGTGGTCGTATTATTTATTGTTATGAATATATTCACTGCAGCGTCAGCGGCGGAAATTCCCAAGCTTACGGCAGTCTGTCCCGAAAGCGTAAACGTGGGCAGATCGTTTGAAGTGATGATTTCATCGAACGAAAGTACGAGTGTTCACGCGGTTCAAATGAGTATTTTTTATGACAGTGAGCGCATTTCGTTTAAGAATGTTTCAAATATTCAGACGGGGGAAATCGAGTTTTTCGATAATGACGGAGTTTTGGGACTGATATTTCTTCATCGGAATACTATATCAAAGGGTGAGCTTTTGAAGTTGGATTTCACGGCAAAAACAGGTTTTTCCTCTGCGGAAAGCGAACTGAGATTTGAGATCGCCGAAGCGGTTGACGAGAACCGCAGCAATACAGAACTTGATATCACCGAAACAGTGAGTATAAATATTATCCGAAAAGGCGAAGAATCTGCGTCTTCATCAAGCCGCACAGGAACATCAAGATCAACGTCATCGAAATTATCATCTTCATCGGCTATATCTTCCGAAAACGAAATTATCGGCAGCGAACACCATGACCCCGACGGAAGTGACAATGTTTCTTTATTGGAAGAGTTAACGCACAGCCGGGCTGATCCCGAAGATGATTTTGCGGTTTCAGTGAATGAAGAAGATGGAATGAATCGTGAATCATCGGGCGTTCTGAGTGATGAAAGATCTCAGTGGATTTATATGTTTATAGGTGCGCTCGGAATGTTTTTTCTGTTTGCGGCAGGTATTTTCGGTTATTCGCTCGGAAAGCGTAAAAACGGCAAAGATGTTTACAAGGCGGAAAGTGATGAGATCTTTGAACGTTTTTGGGAAAATCAAGATAAGTGAAATATCAATATGCGCATCTTCGGCACAATCTCTGTGCGGTATTGCCTTAAGTTATAACAATAAAAAAATTGCATTATATCAAATTTTGAGGTATAATGTTTATAATTCGGAGAAAATTACTAAGGAACTGTTTATAAATAACTTTTCATTTCTGCTTGTCTAATTTGCCCTGAACTGCGTTAAATTTTCTTGAAATACGTTAGTA
>CACYDE010000228.1 GCA_902773045.1 uncultured Ruminococcus sp.
CGCAGGAATACTGACGTATTTCAAGGCTGATGACGAAGTATTGCGGAAATCAGACCGAAAAGATTTAAAGCGTTTTATTAGAATTTAGTATTAAATCGAATACGAAGAATCGAGCGGTTCGAATTCACGCCGTCCGAAATCTTCATAGTTATCACCAAACTGAGATCTGACCGGAAGGATCATCGAAGTTCTTCTGTCAAAGCCTTCTTTAAGCTTCAGAAGCTCGTCTATCCCGAGCGATTTGACCATGGTTTCGAGGAGTCCGCTCTCGATCCCGATTTTTGCCGTGATCCCGGCTTTCACCGTTTCAAGTTCAAGATATGATTTGTATCTTCCGCCCTCATCTGCTTTCTTTTTCAGATCTTCGATCCCGCTTTTTAATGTTTTGTACTCATCAAGACTGACAGTGATCTTATCTTCGGGAAATTCGTCCTCGGCTTTATCTGTGAATGAATTAAAGCTTTTTATCACCCCTGCTTTTCGCTGAGACGGAACAGCCGTGAACGACCATTCATACGCGTCGGTAGGCGTTTTTAAAACACCGCAGCACATCTTTTCTCCATACATTCTTCCCTTGACGTGACCGCATGAGTGGATCCTCATATCGTCGCCGCAGATCGAGCAAACACATTCCTCTATCCCGCAGCCGACGCTCACTTCCTTTTTTATTCCGCTGTCAAGCATTGAGATCAGCTCCTGCGTGGCTTCACAGATCGGGATATACGCCTTTGCGACAAGTCTTATGTAATCCGACCCGTAAGCTGTTTTTTTGGGAAACATATTTTCCGTTTTGCAGCTGTAAATACGAGCAACCTGATTTTTTGCCGTGGGATCATGATCGTAGATCCCTGTGACTCCCACAAACATCTCCGCCATTTTTTCGAGCGTCTCACCCGTGAAATACTCATGATCCCGATCTATGTCATTGTCGCAGAGAACAACGGAAAATGTGTAAACATCGTCCTGCGTAAGATTTTTCCGTGTGTATTTATTGATAAGCTCCAGTTCTTCGTCACTTATTTTCTTTTCTGTTTCAAGAGATACTTTTTCGCTTTTAGTTTTATTCGTCATTTTCTTCCCCCTGCTCCTGTTCAATTTTTAACGCCTGCGCATTATACAACCTCGCCTGCGCAAGCTCTACTTCGTCCTGCAAATTGATATTGTTCCATACGATCTCATAATCCTGCGAGATTCCCTTGATCTGAAGCCATACATCGCAGATCTTTCGGATCACTCCGTCAAGTATTCCCCTGTAATATTCAAGCTCGCTCGTCAGGATATCCGCTTGCTGACTGCTCATTCGCTCGGTCGTACTCCATGAGAGACCGAGAAGAAACGGAGGGATCGAAAGCTTAGCAATTATCTGCTCCAACATCTGCCTTACGGGTATTTCACTGTCGAGGATCTGATTGTCCGCGCCGATGACCTTTATCGAAACATCTCCGACCGAAACGAAATCACTGACATTCTTATCGTCTCTCATAGCCTTGCTCCACTCCTGAGCGATCTGAGAAGCCCTCTGTCGGCTCATGGCTCTGTCTCCGTCTCCGCTCGGTCTGTAGGTGACAGCAAAGCGAATGTTTCCGACGCGTTCCCAGTTAACTCCCAGTGTGTTGTAAATTTTGAGGAGGATCCCACTCACAAACGGCAGGCCTTTAAGAAGCGAATTTCCTTTCAGACACCCCGGATCCGGATTGAGCGCCGAGACAAGAATAAGTTCCTGATACGGAAGCACGATCCGTTCTTTTCCGATCCCGCCCAGAGAAACCAATGTATCTATTTTGTTGTCGGCATAAGACAGCTCAATATTTTTCAAAGGTACATTTATTATCGAATATATCTCCCTGCCGTCACCGCTCGGAACAATTTCTCCGACAGCCGTTCCGTAAGTAAGAAGCTGACTGAGGTACACCGAAAGAAACGAATTGATCCCATGATTGAATCCTCCGACTCTGACATTTCGAAGGAACCTGTTCAGATCATTCTCTACGCTTCTCTTCGAGCATTCAATTTTAAAACTTCCGATGAGCCGAACGATCTTGTCAAGCGCGGCGTCTATTATCGGAACAGCCTCCCTGAGCGCAGAATAAAGTCTGTCTTCATGATCCATCAAGGGCGTATAGCGTTCTATCTCATAAAAAGGGTGAACGTTTTCTCTCATTCCCGTCTGCAGAACAGGCAGCCCTGTTTCTTCCTTTTTCTTCTTTTTGAAAAAATCCATTCATTCACCTCCAAAACATTATCTGACCGCTGCTACGGCAAAAAAACCGTCGTCGCCGTTCCCGGCGATATCTGTTACAAAATAACGTATATCGTCCATTGCGTGATCGTTTTCCTTTATCGGTGAGTCCTTTGAACCGCTGTCGTCCCAGCGATACAGTCCAAACTCTCTCATCGAATCCGCGCATGTACTGCAGATCTTCACCGTTCCGCTGCGAAGCGCCGTTGAAACTTTTCTTATTCCGTCGATAACGCGATTGTCCGCAGGCTGAACGAAAAACTTTCCGTGACGGCGGATAGTCTGAATGAAGCTTGCCGCAGAGGGATCAACAATAACCTTTTCTATTTCCCTGTCGCCCGCAAGCTCGCAAAGCCCTATGTAATGCTCTTCATCGGTCTTTTGAAAACCCTCCGCTCTCGAATCGTAATAATACTCTTCAAGCCTGTACCATATTCCTCCGATCAATCCCCACAGACCGAACGAGGACGGATTCACCGTTCCGTAATCACATGATATTATGTAACGTTCTGCTTTTTCGGAAGGAACATCACAAAAAGCAGATTCTTTGTTCATAAAAGGATAAACGGTCCCTGCGGCGGCTATCCATTTTCCTTCAATAAATCTCTGATAAAAAGCACCCGAATAAAGACTTTTATATTTTTCGAGGATCTCCTTGGAAAGAGAAGGATTATCCTCCATTCTGAAATGAATATACAACGCTTTCTTCTGCTTTTTTTTGAGGATCCATTCCTGCCTGAACCAATGCTGGGGATACTCGGGGTTACAGTTGAACCAATATTTCGCTCCTTCCACAGAACACCTTGCGAGAGCCTGTTCGACAAACGACCTTGGCATCAACGCAACCTCGTCAAGAAAAATTCCGCTGAGCGTCATTCCTTGAATCAAAGCCGCGGAGCTTTCGTCTTTGCCTCCGAAAAAGTAAAAACGGTTTCTTCTGTTTTTCGTGAATATCTCAACATAATTCTCGGAATATCTTTCCTTTGTTTCAAAACCGAGATCACGGACTACTTCAAGAAGCGGAGCAGCAACATTTCGTTTCACCGATCTTATCGTTTTCGAACAGATAGCGAAAGAACTGTTATTAAACCTGTAAAAAGCCCACAGTACAAATGATATGCTCATACAAACTGTTTTTCCGCTTCTGACCGCGCCGTCACAGATTATAGAATTCATATCGCTGCAGGGACTTCCACTGCACCACCACGAAAGAACCCGAAGCTGTTTTTCGGAGAATTTCTCAAACTTCATTCTTTTCACTTCCTTCAAGACCTCTGGCGCAGTCGCTGAGAACCTCATAGAAAGCGGAAGCCTTATCTGTATTTTCGGGGATATCCCCCAAATGCTCCAAGGCTTTTATCCTGTCGAAGAATTTTATCTCTATCGCTCCGTCTTTCGGTTTCTTGACCTCCGAAACATTGTAGAGATCCAGTCTCTCCACAGAAATTCCGTCAAAGCTGTCTGCCATAACCAGTCTGAAAGCGTCGGATGTACTTCCGAAAGCAAGCCGTTCATAACCGATCATCACTCTCTTCCGACACTTAAAACGACTTCTGCATTCAAAACATACTTCGTCACAGGTTTCGGGATTTTTCTTTTTTCGTCTCATCTTTTGCCCCCTTTGTAAAATAAAGTTGTAGGGAGAATTTTATCACTCCTTACATAACCCCAAAGAAACTCCGTTTATTTTGCATATAATTACGCAAAATAAAAAAGACGCAATGAAAAATTAAAATAAACTTCATTGCGTCTTTTTTTACTGATTTACTCAAACTTCCCATACTCAAAATTACAATGAATGTAAAGTCTATCGTGGGTTGTCGATGTAAAGGACAGTTTTTGGTGTCGAATCCGAGATCATTCTTCGGTCAAAGCTATTGTCGTCACCCATACCCCCGGACCCCCTTTCCCTCAAGGAAAAGGGGGCTATCGGGATAGAGGGCTTCGCCCTATAACCGTTATTAGGGACAAATCTGGGCGCGGGCGAAGTGTTACGTTAATAATCAAAGTTGGTGCGCGTATTCGCCTATCGGCGCGTGCCGACCCCCGAACCCATTCAAGCGGTTACTTATAGCAAACCAAACAAATATCCAGACAAGTTCGACGCCCCGGTAAGCGCATAGCTGCGTTGTCGTCCTCGACATACGCCAGTA
>CACYDE010000229.1 GCA_902773045.1 uncultured Ruminococcus sp.
AAGAGATTTCTGTGCAGTATGACGGAAAAAGATCAAGCAGATTCGGTACAAAGTCGTTAGACGGTCTTTGTGCGGTGTTGCCTTAAAGCGTTTTATTAGAATTTAGTATAAAACAGCACCGCACAAAGAACCATTGACAGTGCTGCCTTAAGTCAAAAAAGTCCTCGGCAATTTTCTTTGCGCGGGGACTTTTTGCGTCTTTTTATACCACTGTCAACAACTTATATTGCTTTATAATCAAAAACTATAAATGAGTAAATCGCTTAATTGCCGTATTTTTCTCACTTTATAACGATGGAGGACTCTCCGAAAACTTTTTTTAGCTCGTTTATCATTACATCGTTCAGATGAACGCCGAGAGAGGGGGGGAGGTGTTCATATTTTTTTTCGTCTGAGTAATAGAATGAAACGGGGCTTGTGCCGTCAAAGACTGCAAGAAGCTTTTTCGCGTAATTGTACTCTTTTGAATTTTTTGAGGGGCATTTTATGTAAAGTCTCTGAGGTCCTTTACGTCGGGGGCTTTCATCCGTGCCGTCGGTTTTTTCTTTATCGTCCGATACTGCTTCGCTGATGCACCTTATTACCCTGTCGCAAATCAGTTTTGGCTCTTCGCCTTCTTTTTCACTTACCGAAGCAAAAATTTCAACTGCGTTTCCCTCAAAAATGAGATTTCTGTATTCAGCAAGAGTGACGGGGAAAACTATCATTTCAATATCGCCTGTCATATCTTCGATATTGACGAATGCCATCACAGCGTTTGTTTTCGTAGTTCTCGTCCGAACGCTTTCGATGAGCGCTATCACACGAACCTTTTTCCCGTCATATACTCTGCGTTTATTCAGGATATCCGTTATATTATCATGCCTGACGGAGTTTATGTATTTCCGATATTCCGTCAGCGGATGCCTCGAAAGATACAATCCCGTAACTTCTTTTTCCATACTCATGAGATCACGCATCTCAAACTCGGGAACTTTCGGAAGATCATAAACGCTGATCTCCTCATTTCCGCTGCCTTCAAAAAACGACATTTGCCCTTCGAGATTATTACGGCGTTCCGTTTCTATTCCGTCCATGATCTGACGTGCTCCGATAAGCATCTGACGGCGGTTTCCGCCGAGATCATCGAGAGCGCCGGATTTGATGAGACTTTCGATGCCTCGGCTGTTCAATCCTTTTCCGTACATTCTGCTGCAAAAATCGTAAAAGCTCTTATATTTTCCTTTTTCTCTGTTTTTTACGATTTCACCGATAACAGCTGTTCCGAGATTTTTAATGGCATTTAGTCCGAAGACGATATCGTCTCCGTGAACTGTAAATCTGCTGTCACTGTAATTGACATGGGGAGGAAGAACTTTTATCCCGAGCCGGCTGCATTCCGCGATATATCCGGGAAACTTTCCGGAATTTTCGATCAGACTTGTCAGTAAAGCCGCCATGTATTCCTTCGGGTAATGGTATTTATACCATGCCGTCATATAAGCGATAACCGCATAAGCCGCTGCATGAGATTTATTGAACGCATAGGAAGCAAAGCTTTCCATTTCTTTGAAGATCTCGGCGGCGGTTTTTTCGTCAACTCCTCTTCTTACGCAGCCGTCAACTTCGACTTCGCCTTTTTCATTCACAAGTCCGCGTATAAATATTTCTCTTTCCTTTTCCATCACGTCTTTTTTCTTCTTTGACATCGCCCTTCGGACAATATCGGCACGTCCGAGCGAGTAGCCCGCAAGAGTGCGGAATATCTGCATTACCTGCTCCTGATATACGATACAGCCGTAGGTGACGTTCAGGATATTTTTGAGAAGAGGGTGTTTGAAACGTATTTTTTTCGGGTTGTGTCTGTTTTCGATATATGTCGGGATGGATTCCATAGGACCGGGACGATAGAGGGAAATAACCGCAATGAGATCTTCGATGTTTTCGGGTCTGAGCTGCATTATGACGTTCTTCATGCCTTCGGATTCGAATTGGAAAACTCCTTCCGTATATCCCCTTGAAAGCATTTCAAAGACTCCCTTATCGGAATAATCAATGTTGCTGTCGGAGAAATTAGGGTTATTTTTTAAGATCATTTTTTTTGCGTCTTGAAGAACAGTGAGGTTTCTCAGCCCGAGAAAATCCATTTTCAGGAGTCCGAGCTGTTCCAGACGAGTCATTGTGAACTGCGTTACCACGGCTTCATCGTTTTTAGCGAGCGGAACGTAGCTGTCAACAGGATCTCTCGTGATGACAACACCTGCTGCGTGAGTAGTCGCATGGCGAGGCATGCCCTCTATGTTTTTGGCGATATCTATCAGTCTTTTGACGTTGATGTCCGTGTCATAAAGTCTTTTCAGTTCGGAGGATATCGTCAATGCCTTGTCGATCGTCATTCCGATATCAAACGGTATGAGTTTAGCGACCGTATCAACCGAAGCATACGGCATATCGAGAACTCGTCCGACATCGCGTACCGCACCTTTAGCCGCCATAGTTCCGAATGCTATGATCTGCGCTACGTGATCGGCTCCGTATTTTCGGATAACATAGTCAATGACTTCCTGCCGTCTGTCCTTGCAGAAATCTACGTCGAAATCAGGCATACTCACCCGTTCGGGATTGAGAAAGCGTTCGAAGATCAGATCGTATTTTATCGGATCGATATTTGTTATCCCGATACAATATGCCGCAAGACTTCCGGCACCCGAACCTCGTCCGGGACCTACGGGGATATCCTGCGATTTTGCGTATTGTATAAAGTCGTTGACTATGAGATAATAGTCAACGTATCCCATTTTGTTAACTACGTCAAGTTCATATTCAAGCCTGTCGATAAGTGATTTTTCGGGTGTTTTTCCGTAATGTCTGTATAATCCTTCATAGCATTTCCGCCGGAAATATCCGAAGTGATCTTCATTATCGGGAACTTCAAAATGCGGAAGCTTGGTCTTTCCGAATTCGAATTCGACATTACATCTGTCGGCGATCAGCTGACTGTTTTCGATCGCCTGCGGAAGCCCCGGGAAAAGGCTTCTCATTTCATCTTCCGTTTTGATATAGAATTCATCGGTCGGAAACTCCATTCGATCATTGTCGCTGAGAGTTTTGTTCATCTGGATACACATGAGAATGTTGTGAGTATCAGCGTCCTTTTTATCTATATAATGGCAGTCGTTCGTCGCTACAACGGGAATATCAAGATCTTCTGAGATTTTGAGAAGTCCGTCGTTGACTGTTTTTTGTTCTTTGATGAAGTGATTTTGCAGTTCGAGATAGAAATTCCCTTCGCCGAATAAATTTTTGTAATACTTTGATTTCTGATAGGCGCTTTCCATATCTCCCGAAGCTATTGCTCTCGGTATTTCACCTGCAAGACATGCCGAAAGACAGATAAGCCCCTCATGATATTTTTCAAGAAGATCATCATCTATTCTGGGCTTTCTGTAAAAGCCTTCTGTCCAAGCTAACGAAACCATTTTGATGAGGTTTCTGTATCCTGTCATATTTTCGCATAACAATATCATATGATACGGGCGTGAGTCAAGCTCGGCGGTTTTGTCATGAAGCGTTCTGTTTGCAACGTAAACTTCACAGCCGATTATCGGTTTGATCCCGGCTGCTTTTGCTTCAAGAAAAAAATCAACCGCTGCGAACATGTTTCCGTGATCTGTCACAGCGACTGAATTCTGACCTTTATCTTTGACTGATTTTACGAGTTCTTTAAGTCTGCACGCACCGTCAAGGAGACTGTATTCACTGTGCAGATGGAGATGGACAAATGACATTATAAATTCACCTCGTTTTTTTATTCTCTATGGATAAAAATTGTATGATCTTTAAGACGGTGGTTTTACAATAGGGAAATTATAGTTTTCATTATATTCTTTTTTGTATGTCAAGTCAATATAATTTTAGACGGTTATGGGATATGAATTGTACAAAATGCTTGTAATAA
The DNA here is from genome assembly GCA_902773045.1 of uncultured Ruminococcus sp. GTDB lineage: Bacteria > Bacillota > Clostridia > Oscillospirales > Acutalibacteraceae > RUG592. Next base: position 3,938 of record CACYDE010000229.1, read on the forward strand.
ATTATATTTTGTGGTATAATTTTTTATATAACATAAAAATTATAACTCAAACTTCCAATAATCAAAAATTACAATGAATGTAGAGTCTATCGTGGGTTGTCAATGTAAAGAATAGTTTTCGCTGTCGAATCCGAGATTCTTCTTCGATCAAAGATATTGTCGTCACCCATACCCCCAGACCCCCTTTCCCTCAAGGAAAAGGGGGCAAACGGGATAGAGGGCTTCGCCCTCTGTCCCATCGGGGCTATCGCCCCGAACCCATTCAATCGGTTACTCGGAACTCTGATTAAATTCCTGAAAACAAAGTTTCAATAAGGAAAGATGGGCAATTATTATGTTGGAAGTTTGAGTATGTAACAAGGAAACTATCTTCACGTGTTAAAAAAACGGCGAGCGCCGCAGGCAAATAAAAAAGTTTTTGAAAACGTAACAAGTCTTTCAAAAAGGTTGGTCAAGAACTGACCGTAAAAGACCAACCATCGGTCGGGTTCGGATAGTTATGTAATAAGGAAACTATCTTCACGTGTTAAAAAAGGAGGATGGAGTGAAAAAGGGGTTGATTGTTGGCGGGGCTGTTATTATGCTTGGCGTTTTGATTTTGATCGCCAATTTCAGTGAGTACGGCAGGGATAACGATATCGTCGGAAAGCCGATCTATTCGGAGAGTATATTTTCCGAATATGAAGGCAGTGTGACGGGTTTCGACGATATTTCGGATACTTCGTCAATTTTAAATAGTGTTTATTCAAGGGAAACGTCTTCGAAAACAGACGATATATCTATAGGGGAAACATCTTCGAAATCGGACGATATATCTGCAAGCGAAACATCTTCGAAAACGAACGATACTTCTCCGGAGGAAAGCAGAGTGCAGTCCGATAAATCTTCGGGAAATAATAACGCGGGCTTTTCATATTATATTGTGTTTAATACGAAAAGCAAGAAGTATCACACCGGACGCTGTCCCGGAGTTGAAAAAATGCTTCCCGAAAACAGATACGACTACCCGGTCGGTGTCCCCGGAGGTACGCAGGAGGATCACGCATATGCGGAAGCTCAGGGATATGTTCTTTGCAAAAACTGCGAAAAGGGGAGTTATGAACCGATCACGGATTGAGAGATATAGTCTGCGTCTGAATTCTGCCCTCGGGGGAGTTCATCGGCAGATCGCGGAGACTGATGAAAAATCAATTACAACTATATTACAAAAGGGTATGAAATATTTTCATAATTTAAATCATATTTTCCTAAATTTCTCTTGTTATTTACCTGAAAATGTATTATAATAAGTACGATTGGAATATAAAAGGAGGACTATTTATGTCACAGAAAGCTATCGCAGTATTGACGAGCGGCGGAGACGCGCCGGGCATGAATGCTGCTGTGAGAGCTGTTGTAAGAACAGGTATTTCCAAGGGGATGAAGGTTTACGGAGTAAGCCGTGGTTATAACGGTCTTTTGACAGGTGACGTTACCGAGCTTAACCTTCGAAGTGTTTCGGATATTATCCATCGTGGCGGTACGGTTTTATATACAGCAAGAAGCGAGGAGTACAATACTCCCGCAGGCGTAAAAAAAGCTGCGGATTTCTGCAGAAAGCTGGGAGTTTCCGGCGTTGTTGTTATCGGCGGAGACGGCTCGTTCAGGGGCGCGCGTGATCTGACGGGCGAAGGGATCTTATGCGTGGGAATCCCGGGAACTATTGATAACGATATCGCGTGCAGCGAATATACCGTAGGTTTCGATACGGCAATGAATACCGCTATGGAAATGGTTGACAAGATCCGCGACACAGCGCAGTCTCATGACCGCTGTTCAGTTGTTGAGGTTATGGGAAGACGCTGCGGCGACATCGCTTTGCAGACAGGTATCGCTGTCGGCGCGGCTTCGATTCTCGTTCCCGAGGTTGAGTATGACCTCGAAAGAGATGTAATTTCGAGAATTCTTAACAATCAGAGTACAGGCAAGAAGCATTTTATCATTGTTGTTGCCGAGGGTGTGGGAAAAGTCAGCGAGATCGCAACCTACATTCAGAACAGAACGGGGATCGAGACAAGAGCCACTATTCTCGGTCATGTTCAGCGCGGCGGCTCACCGACTCTTCGCGACAGAGTTGTTGCCAGCGAAATGGGTCACAAGGCTGTTTCTCTTCTTGAACAGGGAATCGGAAACAGAGTTGTTGCAATGAAGAATGGCGTTATCGTGGATTATGATATTACCGAGGCTCTTAATATGAAGAGAGTTTTCGATACCAACCTTTATGAGATCGCTCATACTATTTCAATATAAATGTATGTTTGTTTTAACATAGAGATTTGAATATGAAGTGAATAGATTTGACTGATTGTGATTTCTGTTGATGTTAATAACAATATATTGTGGTTTATTGTGTGAATTCAATTGAATTTTGAATGTTTTGTGTTTGATTTTGGAAGAATTTTTTAAAATTGTTAACTTTTTTTTACGAAGAGCTATTGCAATTTTTATCGGTGTGATGTATAATTTAGATACTGATATTATAGCAATCCAAATAAATAGACGGACAAAAGGAGGCGATGCAGGGGTGCGCATGGCAAGGAAGAGGACGCAGGAATACTGACGT
>CACYDE010000230.1 GCA_902773045.1 uncultured Ruminococcus sp.
ATACTGGCGTATGTCGAGGACGACAACGCAGCTATGCGCTTACCGGGGCGTCGAACTTGTCTGGATATTTGTTTGGTTTGCTATAATTGCATTCCGGCAGATCTCATCAACTAACTCCAGCGAGGCGATAAAGGTGTTGTATTTGAGCGTTCCCCTGAACAGCCTTATCTCGACCGTCGAATAATTCGTAATATTCACACAACAATATCGCCCCTTGCTACTCTTTTTCGCCTTGTCCAGAATATCCTTCGGGCGATCTGAATAGCCTTGACGAGCCGCCCAGCGGTCAACGGCATATACGCTACGGCGTGAAAAGTTGAATAATTCATTCCAGTGAGATTCAAAGAAGAACAGAATCCTGCTGATGACCTCCTCCTGCTCCTCGATCGTGTCTCCAAGCTGCTGCTTCCCGATATGGATATGTAGTCCGCACGTCGATGTATTGTGCGAACGATAGCCAAGCCTCACCGCACGGTGCATTATGTCCTCCCATGGAAATCTCGTGCGATGATATTTGAGACTGCACGGGTGTGAAACCAGTTCCATTCCGTCGGAAAGTGATCCGTCTGACTCGATGTATAATACATCATCGTCTTCGTTGGCGATGTCGAAAAGCTCCTCGGCGTTGTCCTCTTCAAAGCCGCCCCGGTCGATCTCCAATTCGACGCCGTAGTACCTGACCTTCTTTTCGTTTCGGCACTTACAGAAGCGAGGTTCGGGCTTGTATCCGTAACCGTGGATATAGCAGCTGCCGTCTTCGTCCTCGTAGCAGTCCGAACAGTAGGGGTCGTCATCAGACCAGTATACGTCATCTGTATAGACAAGACGCTCACAACGAACGCAAACATAATAGTCCTCATTTCGGCAAGCTTCACACAGGCATATATTGTCGTCGCCGTAGTTGTGATTGTTGAAAAATCTCTCCCCACAATCCTCGCAGCGGAAGGTTTCGTCATAATAACATTCTTCGCACAGAACTTCGTCCTCTGCCTCGTAAAAATCGTCGTCCAATTCGCAGCCACATACGCTGCAAGTAAGTGTTTCACTCATAGTAATTTCTCTCCTTTTTTCGGAAACAGAAAAGCCGCAGGCGAAAATGCCTGCGGCTTTTGTTGTGTATTGTATAATGTTATTTAATGCCTTTTAAATCGGTGGCGGAAGCTCATTCTTAATAGCCTCCCTCAGTGCTTCCTGCTCTAACTCGATCTTCCAGTCCTTACACCTCTCGGGCGGTGACTTATTGAAGAAATACGCTGCTCCATCCAGTATATCAACGACGGTTACGGTAAGGGAGAGGACATTACAGCGCAGCTCCTCAAACTCCTCATCACGCAAAGAGAGATCGCCTGAGCTCAACTCTCCGGCGATCGTCTTCAATGTATTCTGCGTTTCAATCAACGCGTCTATAATGCGCTGTATGTTGTCCTCTGTGCCCGTCACTACGATGTTTGAATAAATGCAGCAACGGGTAATAAAATCTTTTTTTGGGATACCGCTAAGCTTTGCCCTTGCTTCGATCAGACCTCTCGCCCAGCGGCTTGGGCGAAAGGCGATTGTCGGGTGGTTTGCGTGCTTACCGGGCATATTATCACTCCTCCTTATTGTCCTTGTTGTCTTCTTCGTCCTTTTCACATTCTTTGCTGTGCTTGAGCTTATCGAGACAGTCGGCAAGGCTTCTTGCCTGATTTGGATACAGATGAGAATATGTATTAAGCGTTGTCTGTATGTTCTCGTGTCCGAGTCTGTCTGCAACAAGCTTCGGGTCTGCGCCCATTGAAATCAGTAATGATGCATGACTGTGACGAAGATCGTGAATGCGTATAGGCTTGACGCCGGAAATCTTTATTCCTCGTTTCATTTCCTTTTCCATATAATGCTTTGTAACCGGAAACAGCCTGTCATCAGGCATTATGCCATACAGCGTGCTTATGTAACCTTTCAGCTGCTCTGCAAGGAAATTTGGCAGCGTGACTACTCTGATAGATTTTTCCGTCTTGGGAGGAGTAATAAAGTCCTCGCCCTTTGAACGGAAAATGGACTTGTTTACGGAAAGCGTTTTTGCTGCCGGATCAAAGTCCGATAGCGTTAGCGCGAGCATCTCCGAAAGCCTCAGCCCCGTCCAGAACAAAATCGCAAAGGCATTGTACGAAATCGGCTTGTCCTTGAGCATGACAACGAACTTGTCGAATTCTTCCTCTGTCCAATATTTCATTTCCTCAGCACTTCCTTTCCCGATTGAGCCGGCTCTTGTTACAGGATTATAGGGCAAATCGTAATATCTGACCGCATAATTAAACACGGCGCTCATTTGGTTATTTATGGTTTTAATGTAGGTTTCCGTCAGTTCGGAATCAATTAATTCCGCCTGCCATTTGCGGATATCGGCAGCTTTTATGTCGGTGATCTTCCTCTTGCCGAAATAGGGCAATATTTTTGTTTGAACGATATAGTCTTTTGTTTGCATCGTGCTTTGCCTCAGACGTTTTGACATGTCGGCGCAATAAACCGTGTACAGCTCGGAGAATGTCATATCAAGGCTGTTAGCGGCGGCTGCCGTGAAGCTATCTATGTACGCCTGGGCTTCACGTTTAGTCTTAAAATTTCTCTTGTGCTTTTTGATCGTGCGGCCTTGAAGGTCTTTGAAATAGAATTGAACGTCCCACAACCCATTATGGTTCTTTGATATACTGCACATCATTTTTACCTCCGTTTTTTTGTTGCTCTCCGTTCAGGGCAAGCCCCCGAACGGAGAGATTTGTCTGTAATTATCAGCCTGCTTTTCTTTCGTAATCGGAATTGTTAATATCGTCAAGGCCGTAGAAGCGCTTTTTAAAGTAAGCTCTTGATACTTTGCCATTTACCACCATATATCCTTTCTCGGTGAGTTCGGCGTTCAATTCCGCCATAACTTTGTATGCTTTGGTCTTTCCGACATTAAGGATATTCATTACATCATGAAAATCATAAAATATAGATTCTTTCATAGTTAGACACCATCTTATTCTTTGATATAATATACATTTATTAAAAATCATTATTCCATAAGGCTCTTTTCCATGAAACACTGGTTGTGTTCATGGACAAAGCCTTAACCCTCAAAAGGCTAACGAGTTGTTCCTCTCGTACTCACATAGCTTGTCGTAATATATTCTCATAAGGCGGTGGTCGCCAAACGCCTTACCTTGTTTTTTTGCCAGTCGTTTTTTTGTTCCATCGCCTTTTTCTCGGGGATAGATTTCACAATAGCCATTTTCGGCAAGCAGAGCTCCTAGTGCCGTACTGCTTTGAGAAACAACAGGCGTATTTGTTCTCTCCGAAAATGTCTTCATAAAATTCGGCAGATCCATTTGTCTGAGATAAAGGCTTGACTCGTGAATTACGATTCTACACGAATCAGATACCGGAATTCCTAACGACCCGACAGTTAATGTATGCCTTGCGAAAATAATTGCCGTTAAAAGCTGATCTATCGGGTCGCTGCTGCGGTAGCTGTAATCGTTTTCGGTAAGGACTGCGATAATATCTTTTTCCGAATTAGCCATGAAGGAATTCTCATCGAAATAGCAATCCTCTGACTTGAAACACCTCGCAACAAGTGAAGCTGTGATCATGTAGATCGCATAATAATCACGATATCGATCGTTTTTGACGTTGAGTCTCTGAGCTTGCTGTCGCATCGTATCTGTTAAAGTCTTAATGTACTCAACAGTCGAATCGTAGTAATTAGTAATGTATCTGATAAAGCGATACATCAATCTCTCAAGCTCGTTCTCATGGGTCTGAAAATAAGTTAGTGTCTCGCAGTTTACCTCACTCTTATCGAGCGAGATAACAAC
>CACYDE010000231.1 GCA_902773045.1 uncultured Ruminococcus sp.
ATGGGCGTATGTCGAGGACAACAACGCAGCTATGCGTTTACCGGGGCGTCGAACTTGTCTGGATATTTATTTGGATTGCTATAGTTAAGTCAAAAAAAACAATATAGAGTTAATGGGATATTTATTTTTTAAGAAAATGCAAGCATTTCCTTAAGTTGATGACATTGCCCCTTTCCCTCGAGGAAAATGGGGACTAATGTAAGTGTGGGCTTCGCCCACGCCTATCGGGGCTATCGCCCCGATCCCCTTACATAGCTATTCAAAACTGTATTCTTACAGTGATAAATAATGAATTTATTTTTTCTTTTTAATTTAATACCGGTCTCCCAAAAGTTAGGGAAGGTTTTCACCGTATTATTATAATTTATAAATATAGACTAAAATAGATGTTTTAATTAACGTGATTTGAATTATTTGTTTTTTCTTTCCATCACTGCTATAACTACTATTGTCACTACAACAACAGCAGCCAGCGCTATTCCGAGAAGTATCATAGCGTATTCTCCTTTTTTCTGTGGCGCCAAATCAGCCGTCCATGCTTTCCTTTAATTTTTCGGCTCTGTCGGCTGTTATCAGCGGATCGATCAGTTCGTCAAGCGACCCGTTGAGAACGTCTTCTATTTTGTACAGCGTCAGACCGATCCTGTGATCGGTGACTCTTCCCTGAGGGTAGTTGTAGGTTCTTATCCTTTCGTTGCGGAAACCCGTTCCGACCTGAGATTTTCTTTCCGCGGCGATCGCCGAGTTTTGTTCTTCCCGTTTTTCGTTGAGCAGTCTCGATTTAAGGACTTTCAGCGCTCTCGCTTTGTTTTTGAACTGGCTTCGTTCGTCCTGACATTCAACGACCGTTCCCGTGGGAATGTGAGTTATCCGGATAGCGGACGAAGTCTTGTTGATGTGCTGACCGCCTGCTCCGCTGCTGCGGAAGGTGTCGATCTTCAGATCAGCCGGATCAAGTTCGTATTCAACGTCCTCGGCTTCCGGGAGAACGGCGACGGTGACGGTCGATGTGTGGATCCTTCCCTGACTCTCGGTGTCGGGAACACGCTGAACGCGATGGACTCCGCTTTCAAATTTAAGCCTTGAATACGCTCCGTCACCGTTCAGAATGAAGGATATTTCCTTATACCCTCCAAGCTCCGTTTCATTGACGTTGAGAAGTTCCGTTTTAAATCCTCTTTTTTCCGCATACATCGAATACATTCGAAAAAGCACCCCACAGAACAGCGCGGCTTCTTCGCCGCCGACTCCCGCGCGGATCTCAACGATAACGTTTCTCTCATCGTTCGGGTCTTTCGGCAGCAGCAAAATTTTAAGCTCATCGGACGTTCTTTCGACAGCGGCTCTTGATTCGGAGATCTCCTCATCGAGCATCTCTCTCAGCTCTCCGTCCGCGCCATCGGAGATCATCTGTTTTGCGTCTTCAAGATTTTGAAGCGCGGATCTGTATTCTCTGTATTTTTCGACGATAGGCTCCAGCGACTTCAATTCCTTCATTATATCATTGTATATCTGTGCGTCGGACGCGACCGCAGGGTCATAGAGCTTTGAGTTCAGCTCATCGTATCTCTTTTCAAATATTTCGATTTTCTCAAACATTCAGCTTTCCTCTTCTTCTCGGTGAACCGATTTTATATTTTTTTCGATTTTCACACGCGGAACCATAACCTCTCTGCCGCAGCGAACGCATTTGATTTTAAAATCCATTCCCACTCTTGTGACAAGAAAGATCTTCTCGCCGCAAGGGTGAGGTTTTTTAAGTTCGATTCTGTCTCCGATATGAATATCCATGATATGAACCTCTTTTCATTATGGAAAGGTAATTTTGGAAATAGTCATACATGTTTATTTTACCATATATTAGGTATATTTGTAAATAGGCGAATTCGGATCTAAGCGATCAATTCCAAAAATACATAACTCAAACTTCCCATACTCGGAATTACAATACATGCCGAGTCTATCGTGGGTTGTCGATGTAAAGAATAGTTTTCGCTGTCGAATCCGAGATTATTATTCGATCAAAGCTATTGACGTCACCATCACCCCCAACCCCCTCTTCCTCAAGGAAGAGGGGGCTTAAGAGAAACGGGGAGCTGCGCTCCCCGTTTCCCCTTACAC
>CACYDE010000232.1 GCA_902773045.1 uncultured Ruminococcus sp.
CTGAATATTTCATTAATCAGTCTTAGCCCAACATAACCATGCCCATCACGGATACGACCACAAAAAGAACTGTTTACCAATTCAACCTTGCCGTTTGTAAAATACTCGCTGATTGGAACATCTCTTTCAATCCTTTTGGTAGCATGTATTTTTCTTCCGCTTGGGCGGCGCTTGATTTTCTGATGTATCTCAGGCTCTATAAACGCAGACTTTTCGATTTTTATAAGACCGTCATATACTCGGTCGGGATTACTGCATTTTTCTACATTCCAGTCATAGGCATAGTATTCATACAAAACACAATTCTCATTTTCCCCGTATTTTACGCATTTGCCTCCAAATCCCAAACTCATTCTTTCACACCTCTATTAATTTTCTTCGCTTTAATCGTCCTCTTCTTCGGTATCATTCATCATTTGAAAAGCTAAATATTCTTCAGAAATATCCGTGTGACCATCGCCATCATAATCATACATTGTACCGAAAAAATCATCGTTATAGCACATAAAACACCTACTTAAATTCAAATAATAACTTCAGTCTGCTTTTATGATATTCCATGCCCAATCGCTGTTAACAAAAAACGTCTCAATCTTGCTTGTCCGAATTTTGCTCATATATTTTTCATTAACAGATTCATAAATTTCATTTGAAACATCAATAGTAAAAGCATTGTTATCACTGCAATGGAACTCCAAAACAAATTCTCTTACATTTTCTGACGGGCAAAAATAGGCTCTTTCAATTTTTAGATCATCGTAATCATCTTCTATTTGCACAGTATATAAAAACTTAATGATTTCAATAACTCTGTCATCGTACCCGCTATTGAAAATAGTTGCCTTTTCTCTCCATACATCAGATTCTGTTGTAATTCGAACTTGATAATCTTCATAAATTTTTTCGTGTAAACAGCAAATATCATTGAACATAGTTATTGCCTCTTTAGCTTCTTGGTTGCCTCCGACAAGATACATCATAAAATGATGAGTCATATCATGATACAAACAAGAATAAAAGCCGTGAATAACTTTATTACAGTAATCACAATTAAAATCAAAGAATTTTCCGTTAATTATTCTTTCTTTTTCTTCCGGGTTTAAATCCACGTTTATTGAATCCCACTTTGTAATCATCATATTATTCTGACAGTAAGGACATGTTATTTGAACCTTTGATTTTTTTGACATAAACTCATCTCCTTTTTACGTTATTTCCCTTCACCCCAAAACAATGCTTCCGCTTTTATCCGTGTTCATAGCGTAGTTTAAAAGAGTTGCTTTACAAATGGCAGCGAAGTAGTCGCTTTGCTCGTATAAGTCCTCATAATGCTTCTCAATAACCTTCAGCGTCTCGCGCAGTTGGAGCAGCAGCGCGAACTCGTGCTTGCAGTGGAATGAGCAGAAGCAGTCGCAGATCAGGTTGCTTACCTCTCCGTTTTTATAATCAAAGGTCAGCTCATAAGGCGTGCTTCCCTCGACGATCGCCTTGCCGTGAATACCGTCAAGGCAGAGATATACAACTTTGTTGTGATTGTAGTAATCGAAGCCTCTGTCCGCTATTTGCGGTTGAATTTCAAATTCATCGAGCTTTTCTAGCAGGAATCCCTTGTCATCGCTGCCGACAGCATACTCTTCATCGTCCGCAGGAGGCAAAAACCAACCGCGGATTTTATCGTAAGGGATAATGCTTCTGTCGAACGAAACAAGGTGTGAGCCGCCGAAATACAGCTCGCCGTTAACGGTTGTGTCTGCGACAGCGATTACGCGCTTGTAGTCGGACAGCTTGATCTTGAAGGCGTAGCTGACGTCAGTTACGATTCCGCGCTCGCCCTCGAGCTTGCCGTCAACGAAAACAAGATCGCCGACGTGTAGATCAAATTTGTCATTGTAATACGCGAGTGAACGTCCGCGATTCGGGAACCGAACCTGAACCAATGATTTTACCGGAACTTTTTCCTCCGTTACAATTCTGTTGTCTACAGGGAACTCCTTCTCCTTTGAGTACCCGTCAAATCCGATTTTGAATTTCATAATTATGCCTCCTTACGTTTTGTTTTGATTGGGTTGATCCCCTTTTACATCTAGCTTTTACATCTATATTATCTCAAAACAGCTGTACAATAAAAAGGACAATGCTAATTGGAATCTAACAAATGACGTAAAAATGTTAACTGTAAAATCAAATACAAATGGCGCAATTACTATAGCAAATATTTAATTCCACAAGTTCTCTTAAATGTAAAGTGTTATGACATTTATATTGGAAGTATAACGCTTAGGACATTCTGACGTTACAACTTAATGCGGTTTCTAAAGCTCTCAAAGATACCTTTATCCCTAAAAACAAAAAGAAAAGACAATAATCTCGATTTAATAAAACTATGACAAAAAGCTATACCCCTTTACACCAATAACAAGCATAGTGTAAAGGGGTATAATTAAATCTTAAATTTCAACGATATCGTAATCAATATCGAAGTCGTCGTCCTCGTCGTACGGATAATCACCCGGATTAGATAGGTTTAAAACCTCCGCTCCGGCTCGGCATTCGCTCATGATGTTATTCATACAATCCTGAGCATCTTCTCGGGTTTCAAAAACCTCCTTCTCATAATCTTCAAAACTGTCATCGGAAATTTTGAGTTTGAACATAATAGACCTCCTAAAA
>CACYDE010000233.1 GCA_902773045.1 uncultured Ruminococcus sp.
TACTGTAATGATTGGTGCTTTGGAAAAGAGAATATAAAAAAAATACTTAATGGATTGAATGAATCCAATGTTGATTTAGTTGAATGTGGATATTTATCTAATAAGCAAAGCTTATCTGATGATTATTCGTTATTTCACAGCATAAAGGATATCGAGGCGATAATCCCACCATCCAATCATCAAACAAAGTTTGTGTTTATGATTAATTATGGTGAGTATGCAATTGAGGATATCCCGCTTTGCGGTGATTCTAAGATTTTTGGTATTCGTGTTGCGTTTCATAAAAAAGATATTGACGGCGCATTGGAATATTGCCGAAAAATCAAAGAAAAGGGTTACTCGCTTTTTGTACAGCCGATGGTTTCGCTTAGCTATAGCGATGAGGAGTTTATTGATTTAATTAATAGAGTTAATCGTATCCACCCGTATGTGTTTTATATCGTCGATAGTTTCGGTGTAATGAAACGGAAAGATTTGATACGACTGTTTTATATGGTTGAACATAATCTTGATGATGGAATTGCAATTGGTTACCATTCTCATAATAATATGCAATTGGCATATTCAAATGCACAGTCCTTGGTAGATATTCGCACAAACAGGAATATTATTATCGACGCCAGCACCTATGGAATGGGGCGAGGCGCCGGTAATTTGAATACCGAATTATTCGTTGAGTACTTAAACGACAGTATGGGTACACATTATTATCTGAAGCCGCTTTTGACGATTATCGATGAAGTGCTTGCACCGCAGTATCAGCAGAGCTATTGGGGATATTCATTGCCTAACTACCTTTCAGCCAAGCACAATGCTCATCCGAATTATGCTTCGTATCTTGACGAAAAAAAGACATTGACCGTTGAGGCTATAGATGAGATTTTTTCGTTGATGGAACCGGAGAAAAAGTTCAGGTTTGATAAAGCCTATATTGAGGCTCTATATTTGAAATACCTCGAAAGCGGAAAAGCACAGGATTTGCGTCTTTCTGAGCTAAAGAATCAGATTTCAGGAAAACAAGTGTTAATTATAGCGCCGGGTAAAAGCTCGGTTGATGAGAAGGACGATATCATTGACTTTGCCAATCAGAAAAATGTTTTGAGTATAAGTGTAAATTTCGATTACGAGGAGCTTGATGTCGATTATATTTTTCTGAGCAATCTCCGCAGATTTCGTGAGTTGAGCGAGGACAAGCATGCAAAATGTATTGTCACTTCAAATATTCCATCGGTTGATTCATATATAAAGGTAAACTATGGTGATTTGCTTAATCAGGAAGAGTCTGTACATGACAACGCCGGATTAATGTTGATTAAGCTATTAATAAATCTTGGTGTAGAAAAGATTTATCTTGCCGGAATGGATGGCTACTCTTTGGATCCTAATATGAATTACGGCAATCAAAGAATGGTGCTATATAACAAAAAAGCTAAAATGCAAGCGCTTAATGATGGTATGAATCGGATGTTGCGGGAGTTTAGCGAAAAGGTAAAAATTGAGTTTGTTACGAAGCAGCGATATATCACAACATGAGAGAGGATACAATGATATTATCATTTGGAGAATTACTTTTAAGATTAGCTTCGCCAGGCTATACACGGTTTTTGCAAAAGGATAGTTTTGAAGCAACGTTTTGCGGAGCTGAGGCGAACGTTGCGGTATCGCTTGCCAATTACGGGTTAAACTCTCGATTTGTGACAGTGCTGCCAGATAATGACATCGGTTTCGCAGCAGCAAACTCTCTAAAATGGTTTGGCGTTGATACTTCGTTGATAAAGTATCATTCCGGAAGAATGGGCTTATTTTTCCTTGAAAAAGGTGCCTCTCAAAGACCATCGAAGGTGATATATGACAGATCTTATTCACGTATTGCTTTATCAAAAGCCGTTGATTATGATTGGGACTTTCTATTTGATGGAGTGAAATGGTTTCACTTTACCGGTATTACACCTGCGTTGTCAGATGAGTTGGCTGATATCTGCTTGAATGCTTGTAAAAAGGCAAACAAAAGAGGCATTACTGTTTCATGCGATTTGAATTATCGATCAAAGCTTTGGAGTACAGAAAAGGCGCAAAGCGTTATGAAAGAAATAATGCAATACGTTGATGTATGCTTTGCCAACGAGGAAGATGCGGAAAAGGTATTGGGAATCAAAGCACAGAATTCTGACGTGGAAAATGGTACATTAAGCAAAGAAGGATATCAAAGTGTTGCTAAACAAATCTGTCA
>CACYDE010000234.1 GCA_902773045.1 uncultured Ruminococcus sp.
GGCAGTATGCCTGCAAGATCTCTGTACACTCTGACGAAAAAATCTACTGCGCATCTTCGGCACAATCTCTGTGCGGTATTGCCTTAAAACAACTTTGATAACCTTTTTCATAGACGATCCAACCTTTCTGTCTGTTTTTGTACTATACCATGTAAAAAATAAATCAAGAAGTTCACCGAGAGCTTCGTGTGCATTTATTTTTTATTATTGTAAACTATAGATGCATTTTTCACAACCAAATACAGTTGTCATATTTTTAATTATTTTGTTATGTTTGGTTGCATTGAAATATTTTCGTCTTTTCAGTCATCGCCATTTCCCATAATAGTAAACATATAATACATTTTATTGTAACATTTTTACAGATTGATGTCAACGATTCGAAAATTATTGAGCAGAAAAATAAAAAGATCAAGCAGATTCGGTTCAGGGTGACGGCAGCACACCAAAAAGTCAAGCCGCAAGGCGAAGGCTGATTGGATCGTGCTGCAAATACCCTTGGGGTACTGTCAAGCGGACATTCGCGGTATTGCCTTAAAACCCGATAAACTCTGCAATATGTTTTTATATTTTCACCTTCACTTGACAAACGGAAATTCTTAATTTATAATATTCCGTGGATATTATCCCGTCAGTTCGTGACCATCCTGACGAAAAACAAAACTACGGAACTGTTTATAATACCGATGCATATATAATGCTTTACAATACCGTAGTGTTCTATGCTTTATTGTGTGATATTTCAACATTTTTATTAAAGCATATTATATTATCGGTATTTTCTTTTTCGTAAAAAAGGAGTGTTTATGAAAAGATACAGTATCATTACGAAAAAAAACAAACGAGAGATCGTTCTTCTCAGAGGAAGCGGCTGCAGATGGAGAAGGTGTACCTTCTGTGACTATCATCTGGACTGCGGCAGCAGCGAAAACGAAAACTTCATCCTCAACAAAAAGGTTCTCTCAAAAGTACAAGGTATTTACGGAAAGCTTGAAGTTATCAACTCGGGAAGCTTCTGTGACCTTGACAAAAAAACGATGGAAATGATCCGCCGCGTCTGTGCGGAAAGATCCATTCGAACCGTTCATTTTGAATGTCATTGGCTTCACAGGAAAGAGGTTCCCGAAATTAAAAAGTATTTTCAGGATATCGGAGTGGACGTTAAAATCAAAACAGGCGTGGAAACTTTTGATATCGGTTATCGGGAAAACATCATGAAAAAAGGATTCGGTAACGCTTCACCGGAAAAAATCGCAGAGTACGCCGACGAGGTGTGTCTTCTTTTCGGACTTAAAGGTCAGACGGCGGACAGCATGAGAAACGATATCGAAACAGGACTTAAATTCTTTGACAGAGTCTGCGTCAACATCATGACGCCCAACTCAACCCCCATAAAACCGGACAACGGAGTTATCAAAGAGTTTAAAATAAATATAGCTCCGAACCATATCGGAAATGACAGAGTTGACATACTTTTGGAAAATACAGACTTCGGCGTGGGAGCCGAAAATGCGGAGGATTAAATATTATGACTAATGAAATACTGCTGATATGTTCACTTGTTTTTATTTTTGGCTGCGCGCTCGTTGCTTACTATCTTTTCGGCAAAGCCGGACTTTATGTTGTTACCGCGATCGCTACCATAACCGCCAACATCGAGTGTCTGATAATGGTTGACGCATTCGGAATGGAACAGACTCTCGGAAACGTTTTTTTCGCAGTCACATTTCTCGTGACGGATATACTAAGTGAGAACGAAGGAAAAAGAGAAGCCAACAAAGCTGTTGCTATCGGGATCTTCACTTCCCTGTTTTTCATCACCGTCTCTCAAAGCTGGATGGCTTATATTCCTTCCGAAAAGGACTGGGTCATGCCTTCGATCGAAATGGTCTTTTCAAACACAGCAAGAATGATGATCGCTTCACTGGTTGTTTACGTAATTTCTCAGCTTTTCGATGTTCAGCTTTATCACGCATGGTGGAAGCTTACGGAAAAACGCAGCCATAATAAGAAAAAATTCCTTTGGCTCAGAAACAATGGTTCAACGCTCATTTCTCAGATACTCAACACCGCGCTTTTCACCCTCTTCGCGTTCTGGGGGATCTATGACCTTCCGACTCTCAAAAATATAATGCTGTCAAGCTACGTGATCTTTATTGTTACGAGTCTTTGCGATACACCGTTCATATATCTTTCAAGACTGGTAAAAAAGGCAAGAGATAAAAAAGCGCCGGCAACGCCGGACTAAAATCTGTCGGGAAGCCCCGACAGGCATAATGTACACCTGCTTTTTGGGGGTGAATAACTTTATCACTAAAACGCATTTATAAGACAAGAAAACCGTTCGATTCAAATCCGAACGGTTTCATTTTATTTGATTTTTCTTTTGTTATAAACAAACATCAGAACTGCCATGAGAACTATTATAAAATATCCGATCCAACTCAGGAGATCCGGAATCTGACCGAACACAAAAAATCCCAATGCCGCCGCAAAAATTATCTGAGAATAATCGTAAACCGAAACGTCCTTAGCCGGAGCGTAACAGTAAGCCGATGTTATGGTAAACTGACCTCCCGCCGCAGAAACTCCCGCCAGAATGAGGATCACGACCTGTTTTAAAGTCATGGGCTGAAACTTAAAAATCAAATAAGGAAGTATCAAAAGGCAGGAAAACCCCGAAAAGAAACAAACTATTATCGCGCCTTTGAGACCTTTGTTTCCAAGCAGGCGTACCATTGTGTACGCAAAACCTGCGCACATTCCTCCGCATAATGCAATCAGCGCCGGAATGGTTGAGGCGTTTGAAAAACTCGGTTTCACCACGCAAACAGCTCCGATAAGCGCCCCAATCACGATAAGAAACTGAACAGGCTTTATTTTCTCTTTAAGGATAATAACACTGAACAATATCGCGAAAAACGGAGACATTTTATTCAATATTGAGGCGTCCGCAAGATCAAGTTTGTCAAGCGCATAAAAATTACAAAGAATCCCTACCGTTCCGAAAAAAGACCTCATAACAAGAGGAACAATACAGCCCTTTTTCCATTCAAGAGAATCTCTGTCTTTGATAAGTATACTTCCCGCTATGATAAACGCAATAAGATTCCGAAAAAAACTTTTCTGAAACGACGGAAGTTCCCCCGAAAGATGAACGAACATGTTCATCATCGCGAAACAAAACGCCGAAAGAATTATTAATATCATACCTTTATACAAGGGGTTAATGTTTTTCTTGCTTTTCATTTTTCACTCTCCCAATTCGAAACAATACTATTATATCACCGAACCGAAAAAATGTCTATTAAAAATATTTCGGCTTACGATATTCAAAAATTTGTGAGAGTAGTGATCTTGTTTTTAAGCTCCGCAACGTCCACGCCGTCAAAGGCTTTCAGGCTCTCTTTCGCCGTGTCGAGCTGTGATTTATAGCTGTCTGCCTTGTCCTTTTCCCCCTTTACGTCTTTGCCGTTCTCAGCCATGAAGAAGGCTATCTGTTCATCGGTGAGTCCCTGTGATTTCAAATCTTCTGTTTTCATTGTGAAAACCTCCCTCTAAGTTGTTTTAAGCGTGTAACTGTCCGCTTTGAGTGCGACTGTTTAAGGTCTTATCTGCTGACCAGTGGGTA
>CACYDE010000235.1 GCA_902773045.1 uncultured Ruminococcus sp.
ACGCCAGTATGCCTTCGTCCTCCGCCTTGCTCTACACTTACCGGCATCGTTTCCTTTTGTCCGTCTATTTATTTGGATTGCTATAGTATATGGGAAGTTTAAGTTAATATATCTTAACTCATTTAAATATCGTGACCTTTATCAACCTATAGGTTGACAGAGTGGAATTCAGTATCGCGCTCACGAACATTATGACAATTATGGCTTTAATGCCAAAACGAGGTATCAGAAAAACCGCAAGAATTACTCTTACAGTTGAATCAATTATATTGTACGCGAAGTAATGGAGCTGCTGGTCAAGACCCTTTAACATTCCGTCAACCACATGATCGAGATACGAAAAAGGAACCGTCATCGCAAGGATCCTGACATAAAACCCAACATCGCTCCGCCCATACAGAAGCTCGCCGAGACGATCGGCGAAAACGAAGAAGAACGCTGTCACCGGAACTACAAAGAAAAAAGTTGCCGTCAGAACTTTTTTAGCCATCCGGGAAATTCTCTTCCCGTTTTTTTCAGCCAGCGCCTCGCTCATTTCCGGGATAATAAGCATTGAAAAAGCAGACAGAAAAACATAAGGAAAAGACAGAATAGGAAGAGCCATTCCCGTTATTATTCCGTATTCGGAAAGTGAACGCTCCGAAGACATTCCGAATCTCCGAAGTCCGGAGGGGATCAGCGTGTTTTCAAACATACTCAATCCGGAACGCAGACACGAACTTCCCGTGACGGGCAGTCCGACCGAAACAAGCTTCCGCACGACCGACGCGCTTTTTTTCCTTTTCAAGCGATATCTGCCGACATCGGTGAAATATAAAACCGCGGAATAAACGCAGCTCGCCGCTTCCGAACCTGCGGTTCCTATTGCCGCTGCACAGCATGCGTACTCAAGCCCTCTTTCACAAAAAGAGGGTATAATGTTTATACATATAATAATTTTAACCAGCTGTTCAAAAAGCTGTTCTCCCGACGAACGGATAACCTTTCTCACAGCGAGAAAATAACCTCTGAAACATGCCGACACCGACATAAACGGCAAACTCAGCGAAAGCACTTTAATGGATAACACCGTTCTTCCGTCCTTCAAAAATCCGTTTCCGATCTCTTCCGAAAAGATAAACAACGCGGCTGCCGTGATACCGCTTATCACGATCCCGGCGGCTGCCGAAATTTCCACCGCTTTTTTCGCCTCACTCTCTCGCCCGAGCGTCAGAAAATCAGTCACCGACCTTGTCACCGCGAGGGTGATCCCCGAAGTGGAAAAAGTCGCGCAAAAGATATAAACAGTCATCACAAGACCGTATATCCCCATTCCTTCCGCACCGATCTTCTGACTTATGTATGCGTTGAAAAAAATCCCGATAACACTGCTTATCAGAAGAGCCGAAGTCATGATGACCGTATTTTTGATAAACCTTTTTTTCCGCAATCACAGCACCACCTTGTTTTTAGATCACTATCTTAGGGCAACACAACAGTTAATAAATACGTTAAACTGCCCATACCAATTACAGCCATCTCCCTAAATGCCAACAGAACAAATAGGTCATAACAAATACGTTTTGACTTTCTATTTTGTTTTATAATATTACTTTCACGGTATCACCATCACCCCTGACATAGCTATTTATCACTGTATTCTTACAGCGATAAATACTGAATTTATAGGCATAAATCCGTTTTTAAGATGTGGGAAGTTTGAGTTAATATATATTTATGCAGTCTGTGGGCAAAAACATTACGGCTTTATGTTTTTATCTGCCTATGAGATTTATTTTGTCAGCCGCTTTCTGCAATTCCGGGCGGCAAACGTTATAATATCAAATCAAATAAACCCGCAGACAAGTACTCAAAATTTTCCGTTCACATCTTTATCCGCTTATACATTCGAACTTCATGTTTCCTTGAGTTTTGGATCGTGATTCAATATTGGTATAAAATATCAAAAAATCAGATTTTTTTGCAAAAATTATTGAATAAAATATAATTTTGTGATAATATTGACATAGTTCGAATGGTAATCAGTCATCGCATAATAATTATTCCCAATGAGAAAAACTGAAAGGAAAGACTTGCAATGTTCGACTATCATATAATTCTCGATCTGGAGATGAATCCCGTTTCAAAAGATCATCGTGAAGCTTTCAAAAGTCTCAGAAAAGAAGTGATCGAGATAGGGGCAGTCAAGCTTGATAAAAATTTTAATAAGATCGAAACATTCAATGTTTTTGTGAAACCTCGGTTTAACCATCAGGTCACGCCATATATTACAAAACTCACGGGAATAGTTTCGTCTGTCACGATGAAAGCCGAATATTTCGAATCGGCGATGGAAATTTTTTCGCAGTGGATCGGAACCGAAGGAAACATCAGGATCTACAGCTGGAGCAGCAACGATCTCATTCAGCTGAAAAAAGAATGTGAATTCAAGGAAATCGAATTCCCCAAAAATATGAAGCGCTGGCTTGATATTCAAAAGGTATTCCCGAGAATGATGGAAATATCAAACGACAGAAGACAGCTTTCGCTTCAGGAAGCCGTGCAGTATTTTGACATCGAAGTCAACAATAAAAAGGTACATAACGCTCTGTATGATTCGGAACTTACGACAGAGCTTCTGATCCCCCTTCTGAACGGAGAGTATAAGAAGCAGGTCGAATGTCTGAGGAAACTGACGCATTCCGGAGGCGGCGAAAATACTATCGGTGACATATACGGAGATATTTTTGCAGGTTTTCTCCTTAACACATAAGAGTAATTTTCTTAAATAAAAATTTATGGACCCGACCGAAAGTTTTTGAAATCTCTCGGTCGGGCTGCTGTTTTCACCGTTTTCGACAATATCTTTACGTATTTAAAAAAGAAAATTCAAAATCTTATAATAATTTTGTGCTATAATGAAAAATAATTAACTCAAACTTCCCACATATCAATTACCCTTCTGTCCTTATCGAAACTGTGTTTTCGGGAATTTAAAGTAACCGGATGCATGGGTTCGCCTGTCGGCACGCGCCGACAGGCGAATACGCGCACCAAATTTGATTTTTAACGCAGCATTTTGTCCGCGCCCAAAGTTGTCCCTAACAACGGTTATAGGGCGAATCCCTATATAGCCCGGAAGCACCCTTTTCCTTGAAGGAAAGGGGCAATGTCATCAACTAAGGAAATGCTTGCATTTCCTTAAGGCAACACCGCACACAGACCGCCTGATGGCTTTGCACCGAATCTGCTTGATCTTTTTCCGTCATAGTACACAAAACTCCCTTGAAATACGTCAGTATTCCTGCGGTAGTTTTA
>CACYDE010000236.1 GCA_902773045.1 uncultured Ruminococcus sp.
ACTTAATTTTTGGCTTAACAATGCGGTTTTTCGGGATTCCTGTGACCGCCCTTTTGACTGCCCTGTTTTTTTCTGTCTGCCCTTATTTACATATGAAGGCTCAAAATATGGCTTTATAATGCGGTTTTTTGGGATTGATTTGTCCGCCCTCTCTGCCGAATCTAAATTTTGAAAGATGGATTTTAAGAACAATTGATTACAATAGCAATGGGGATACTGAATAGTTACATTTTTTTAAGGCAACACCGCACAAAGACTACCTGACGGTATTGCCTTTATAAAATAATTGCACATACTTCTTTTTCCCTGCATTGACAAAGATCGAAATATATGATATTCTTACATTAGGGGAGTCTGATATCTTGGACAAACCGGTTTGTTTTGTGGAACAAACAAGGTAAATAAAGCAAAATATTTTAAGAAAAGTTAAGAAATCAAAAAGAATAAGGAGGCTGCCCTGTATGGGTATTTCGAACATATTCAACCTACTTTGCGGAATCGCTCTCTTTATGTTTGGCATGGCACTCATGGGAGACGGTCTGAAACGAGTCGCCGGAAACAAACTTGAGCTTCTTCTCGCAAAGCTCACCGATACGCCCCTTAAAGGTATTCTTCTCGGAACGGGAGTCACCGCTATCATTCAGTCGTCTTCGGCGACCTCGGTCATGACAGTCGGTTTCGTAAACTCGGGAATGATGAAATTCCGTCAATCTATCGGAATCATTCTCGGTTCGCTTCTCGGAACAAGTATCACAGGCTGGATCATCGCTCTCTCGGAGATCGAAGGCGTAGGCGGCTGGACAGAGTTGTTTTCAACAACAACGATGACAGGAATCATAGCCATCGTCGGACTTCTGATAAGATCCTTTTCGAAAAACAATTCCGTAGTCGGAGACATTCTTTTGGGATTCGTTGTTCTTATGGTCGGAATAAGCACAATGAGCGCGTCCGTAGCTCCGCTTAAGGAAAGCGAAGCTTTCATCAAATTGCTCACGATGTTCGCCAACCCTTTCCTTGGAATTCTCGTAGGAGCACTGTTCACAGCCGTTCTTCAGAGTGCTTCCGCTGCTGTCGGAATACTCCAGGCTCTCACCGCAACCGGAGCCATTGATTTCGCAACAGCTTTTCCCATAATTCTGGGTATCTCGATCGGCGCTGCGGTTCCCGTCCTGCTTTCCGCTCTGGCAGCAAGCACCGAAGGAAAAAGAACATCGTTCGTCTATCTTCTCGCTTCCGTTCTCGGAGTAATAATATGCGGAGGACTGTTCTACTTTATAAACTCATTTGTGGAATTCTCGTTTATGGACACAACTCTGAACGAGTTTTCCGTAGCTCTCGTCAATACTCTTTTCAGACTGATTAACGTTGTCGTTCTCTTCCCGTTCATAGGACTGATCGACAAACTGACATGCGTTCTCATAAAAGACAAAGCAGACGACAAAGAAAAAGCCCCCGCACCGATCACTCTCGAGGAACGTTTCCTACCCTACCCGTCGCTTGCGATCTCTCAAAGCCGCAACGCAATTTACGACATGGCGCAGACTGCGGTTGAAAGCGTTGATATCTGTCTCAATATGCTTGACAAATATTCCGATGGTCAAATGGAAAAAGTTACAAACTTCGAAAGACTTGCGGACAGATACGAAAAAAGTATCGGAGAGTATCTCATGAAGCTCTCAAAAGCAGAACTGAAAAGCAGTGAAAACGCATACGTGTTTAAATATCTCCGTACTCTTTCCGACTTTGAACGAATTACCGACCATTCGATGAATATTGCATTTATAGCAAAAAAAGACGAACAGGAAAAAATTTCTTTCTCCGAAAAAGCCAATAACGAGCTTAACGTCATCAGGGAAGCTGTCACGGAAATAATGAATCTGACGGTTGACGCTTTCGTTAAGGAAAAAAGGCACACAAGAGGAAAGGTTGCCGCCTTGAATTCTGTCGTTCACACACTCTGCAACAAAGCGGAGCTTCACCACATTGACCGTCTGAAATCGGGAAAATGTTCTCTTCAGCAGGGAACAAGCTTCGGCGAACTTCTGACAAATCTGGAACAGATTTCCGTTCACTGTTATAAAATTGTAATGGCGATGCTTGAAGCCAACACCGACAACTACGATTTGAATTCTGTCAAAGGTCACGGAATTCAGATGAAGGAAAACACCCCCGTCAAAAAAGCTTATGACGAATACAGTCAAAAATACACATTCAGCTGATAATTAAAATATAACAGATCCATGATTTCGCCGTAGATTGGCGAGTCATGGATCTTCCGCTTTAACCAAATGTTCTCAAAAAATTTCCGGTCGTCTTCATACTATAGCAAACCAAACAAATATCCAGACAAGTTCGACGCCCCGGTAAGCGCATAGCTGCGTTGTCGTCCTCGACATACGCCAG
>CACYDE010000237.1 GCA_902773045.1 uncultured Ruminococcus sp.
CTTTTTCCGTCATAGTACACAAAAACACCTTGAAATACGTCAGTATTCCTGCGGCATTTTTATGCACTCTGCCGAAAAAATCTACTGCGCATCTTCGGCACAATCTTTGTGCGGTGCTGCCTTAATTCATTCAAAAAACGTGGACACACCCCGAAAAGATATTGCCGTGCCTTTTAAAGGACGGTAATTTTTTTATCTTTTATAATTCTGTCATAGAATAATGTTCGGCACGTATTTCATCGTGAAGCTTAATGCTGTCCCAGTGAGCGTTTGTGGGAGTTACAACAGCTTTTAAATCTATTTTTCCTATTCCGGATTTTTTCAGTGCGGCGATCACAACGTCGATCATTTCGCCGCCGAATCCGCACATAACCATCATTTCGTCTGAGAAGCTCTCAGAAACGTTTTTTGTTTCATTTGGTCTTATTCCGTCAACACCGGTCAAAAAGCCTACAGGCTGCTTATAATCCACTTTATCAACGCTTTTCACCAAACAGCCCATAGGGGACAGTGCGTTTCTGACGGTTCTGATCCGTGATTTGCTGAAATTGTAAAGTAAAACGGTCTTTTTCATGAGTCCTCCGATTTTTTTGATCTGTTGAAATTTATGACGAATATCCCTGCCGAAACGAATATCCCTGCTGCAATATATTGAAGCTTGAACGGCTCGCCCAGTATCAGACATGAAAGAAGAACTCCGAGTATCGGGATAAGAGCATTGAAAATTGCGATCTCACCGACAGGATTGCAGCACAGGAGATTGTTATAGACGGAGAAGCCGTAAACCGAGATCGCAGTCAGGCAGATCAGGATAATCGTTCCGTGGGGATTCCACTCTGTTAATTGTCCGCCTATAGCGGCTCCCAGACCGATCAGAACCGCGCCTCCGAAAGCAAGGCTTATGCCCGTGGCGGTCATCGGATCGGTTCGTTTTGAGGCGCTGCGCGTCAAAAGACCTCCAAGCGCCGAAAACACTGCGCTGAGTATCAGCATTCCGTCACCGGAAAAAGTGAATTCCGACGTCATATCTCCGCCGGCGTTGACCAACATTATTCCTCCGAAGCCGAGAATACAGCCGATAATTTTTCGGACGGTAAGTTTTTCCTCGCGGAAAACGGCGCACGCTGCGATGATGAGGATAAAGCTGCTCATAGAGTCGATGATCGCCGAACGTGAACCCGATTGGTTTGAAAGTCCTATGTAGTAGAAAAAATAGTGAAGCGCTGTGTTCACCAATCCGAAAAGCAAAATTATAAAAATATTTTTTATGCCTTTTATTTTCAGGTTTTTTCCGGAAATTTTTGCGGTCAAAAGAACCGTGATCCCTGCCGCGAAAAAACGTATTCCCGCAAAAAGAGTTTTTGATCCCGTGTCGCCGGGTGAAATTTCAAAATCTCCGATACCTATTTTTATCAAAGGAAACGCAAATGCCCATGCGACCGAACAGGAAACAGCAAGAAGTATTACGGTTGTTTTTCGTTGAAATATATTTACAGTGTTTTTTTTCATTGCCGACCTTTCATTTTTTAGAGATTCCAAGAATTTTACAGGATCTTTTCCATTCCGATCTTTTGAGGAACAAGTCCGCATTTTTCATAAAACTTCATCGCCCCTTCGTTACACGTCCAAACGTTAAGAGTGACGTTGTAACAGCCTTCCTCTTTGGCGAAGTCAAGAACATATCCGAAGATGGTTTTTCCTATATTTCTGCCCCTGATCTTTTCATCAACGCATAAATCGTCGATGTATAGTGTTTTTATATCCGTCAGACTCGTACTTTCCGGCTCGTGCTTGAATATGCAGAAAGCGTAGCCGAGAACCTTGTCCACCTCATCAACGCAAACAAACACCGGAGTGTTATTGTTTCGTAAAATCTCCGGAAGCTGCTCTTTTGTGTATTTCGCAGCGGGCGAAGGTTTAAAAAGATCCGGACGTCCAACGTGATGGACATGATTGACCTGGATCAAAAGCTCCATGATCCTCTCAATGTCTTTAATTTCGGCTTTTCTGACTCTGTTCATAAATTTTCCTCCGCGTTCCAAATTTTAAAATCAACACATAAATTATAAAACAGATTCCTCTCTTTGGCAATGGGGGGAGCCGAATTTTTATGGCATGATTACAGCGGCGGCGGAGAATATTAAAAATATGTAATTATTACATCATTTCTGTAAATTCGTTTCTTTTAACGCATAAACGGTTAAGATTTTACAATAAAATGCCAAATTTCATTAATTTTCAAAAGAGTATTGACACACGCGCTATTACAGTTAGTTATAATCTTTTCCTAACATTTAACATAGTTTTCCACATGTTAAATGTTGTCGAATTTTATCAACAGTTACAAGTTTGTAAACATTCAAGCAGAATCGTGATAAATTTAAAAGTTATCAACTCTTTCAACATGGTTTTCCACATTACTCACAGAGTTTTCCACTTTACAAATAGTAATAATGTGGACAAACAAACGAGTTTTCCACATTGATTGAACATCATGTTAATATATTTTTTTTTTCCCCGCAACAACAATATTTAGTTGTAAAAAAATGTATGACCACTACCAGTTCCGGCAATAATAAAAATGAAAAAAATACAAAAAGATTACAAAGGAGAAACATTATGATAAAAGGCGTAAGCAGACAGATAATCGAAGTCACACAGACCGAAAACAACTTTTTCGAGAGGGCGTGGCTTGTCATTAAACCCGAATATCTCAGTCTCAGCGCTGACTCGCTCGAGCAGGCGGCTTCAAACTATCTGAAGGATCTTGCCCCGCCGAAATCGCTGCGAAAAAGCCGAAAATTCTTCTTTAAGATCGCGGAAATATGCGTTTCCGCCGTAGCCGGAAGCGTCATTACTTCTTTGATCTTTATGTCGGGGATAGTGTAATATAAGTTTTATTACGCTTGCTCACGCGGCGATATTACATTCTATTTCGATCTTACGGTAAATATTCCGATCAGCCGGGAAAAGCCTCTCCGCAAATTTGCAGAGAGGCTTTGTGGTTATATGGTTATAAAGAAACCCCCGTATTCGTCAAAATACGGGGGTTTGTAATTATAGAGCCGATAACGATCTGTTTATCCGGTTTATATTACCATTCTTCTTCTTCGTCGTAATATTCAGCGTCGTAGTCGTAATTTTCGTCATAGTAGTTTTCGTCTTCGCCGCCGTTTCCGCCCTGATCGTTCCAGTACTCATCATCATCCCAATGAGGATCGAGAATTTCACTTGTGTTTTCGTCCGATGTCGTTCCTGATGCGCCGCTCAAAGAATCGCTGTCGGAGTCGGAGCTTTTATCTTTGTCCGAAGATTTGTCTTTGTCGCCGGAATTCTTGTCGGAGTCTGTGTCGGTGCTTCCGGGAAGGATAATGTCGTTGACTCCCAAAGCTTTCACGGCTTCGAGGAACTGGGTGTCCTTAGCCAGATCAAGAGTTGCGGTGTCAAAAGCTTTCTGGTCTGCCGCGCTGAGATCGACGGCGATCGAAGGAACAACACCTGTTGCGGAGTATGTCTGCTGACCCTTTGTCACATAGTAAAGGTTGGGGATAAGAACATAGTCGCCGTTTTTGAGCTGAATAGCTTCGGTCTGAGCGCAGTCGCCTGCGGTGGTTGTTCCGATGATCAGCGCTTTTCCGTAAGCGCTGAGAGTCGAAGCAAAGATCTCTGCCACTCCCGAAGTCTTTCCGTTGACCAGAACTGCGATGTCATAGTCGATCTCGCTTTGATCGGAGGTGTAGAGCGTGGTTCTTTCACCCATTTTGTTGACGCCCGCGATAGTTTCACCCTCGGGCAGAAGCATGTCAAGAAGCTGAGCAACAGTTTCGATGTCGCCCGTCGAACAATTTCTGAGGTCAAAAACAAGCATGCTGACTTTGGTTATAGAAGCCTTGCTGAAATCGTTCAGAGCATTGGAGAAAGATTGCTTTGTGGAATCGGTAAAGCCCAGAAACTGCATATAGCCGATTCCTTTGCCGAAGTTTTTGTAGATGATCGTTTCGCCGATCATGCCTTTATTATATTCGTCATATTCCGCAGCGGTAAGATATTTGACCGCTCCGTCTCCGAGTCCTTCAACGTAACCTTTGCACATTCCGGTCACAAGATCGGCTTCGTTGATCGTTCCGAGATAATTCTGTCTCACAACCTCGGCAACCTCGTCAACCTGAGAATATCCCGTGCTGACAGGTTCTGCTGTTTCTGTGATCTTTTTGACTTTATTTCCCGAAACAAGATACCCTATTGTGAATGCAATAGCTGCCGCAACAAGCACACACGTCAAAGCAAAGCCAAACGTAGTCTTTTTTCTCATCATCTGAAATAATCACTCCTCTTTCACTGATATTGTTTGTCTGAAATTCTTCTGATACTGTCTCCGATCGTTCATGTTTACTTTATAACTCAAACTTACCATACTCAAAACCACAATAAAGGCAGAATCTATCGTGAGTTGTCGATGTAAAGAATAGTTTTCGCTATCGAATCCAAGCTTGTTCTTCGATCAAAGCTATTGTCGTCACCCATAC
>CACYDE010000238.1 GCA_902773045.1 uncultured Ruminococcus sp.
CCGACCGAGAGTTGATCTTTTACGGTCAGTTTCGTACCAACTTTATTGAAAGACTCGTTCCGCTTTCAAAAACTTTGATAAACTGAAACTATAATAGCATATCGTTTGCCATTTGTCAATATATTTTTATCGTTTTTCGATAAATAATTTTTGAAATTCATTAAATGCGTTTAACAAAAAAGGGAAGCCAAAGGCTTCCCAAAAAATCATATATTTTTCTTGTCTTACTTTTATTCCTCATTATCTCCGTTGATCTCATCGGCAGTCAGACTGGAGAAATCAAAAGCAAGTTCTTCACCGCAGTTCGGACAATCAATGCTGCCCTCGATAAGGATATCCTCGGAAACACAAATTTCATCACCACAGGTCGGACAAACAACTTCGTAATATTCGCTGTCCTCATCGAAATCATCATCAAAATCATCGTCCTCTTCACTGTCGTAAAGATCGTCCTCTACGATAGAAAGATCCTGATCGATTTCGTCAACCTGCTCGCTGAGCTCATCGTAAAGCTCTCCAAGATCGGTTATTTCATCGGTGATGTCTTCAAGAAGATCAATAACTGCTTTCAGAACCATGACTGTATCGTCTTTTTCGTTAAGCTTCAATCCATCGGTCAAACCTTTGATGTAAGCAACCTTTTCGTTAATGTCCATTGTGTAACCACCCTTCATGTGTGAATCTTGAAATTATTAATTATGCACGTCCGAGATATTCGCCTGTACGTGTGTCGATCTGAATAACCTCGCCCTCTTCAATGAAGAGAGGAACTTTAACCTCAGCACCGGTTTCAACCGTGGCGGGCTTTGTTGCGTTTGTTGCAGTGTCGCCCTTGAATCCCGGCTCTGTTTCCGTAACCTTCAAATCAACGAAGTTCGGCGGCTCAACGCCGAAAACATTTCCCTTGTAGGAAAGAATTCTGCAAACCATATTTTCCTTAACAAATTTGAAGTTGTCGCCGAGAACGGACTTTCCGATCGGGATCTGCTCCCAAGTTTCCGTATCCATGAAATAATAAAGATCGCCGTCCGAGTAGCTGTACTCCATATCTCTCTTCTCAATGTAAGCCGTAGGATACTTATCGTTGGGGTTGAAAGTTTTTTCAACTACAGCACCTGTAATTACATTCTTGATTTTTGTACGAACGAACGCAGCTCCCTTACCGGGTTTTACATGCTGAAATTCGATGATAGAAACAACCTGACCGTCCATTTCGAACGTAACGCCGTTTCTGAAATCTCCTGCTGAAATCATATTAAATCCTCCTGTTTCCTGAAATATAAAGTTTAAGTTTCCTGAATATTTATCTTTTCAAGAAAAAAGCACCATATACTACTTAATTATACTATATCAAAGGGTAAATTGCAAGGTTTTTGAAGGATTTTCTTTCTCCCCCAAAGCAATATTATTCCCTCGTGACGCAAAATTATATTCTTCTTTTGAATACCATGAAAAGATGTCCGCCTATAAAAGCAACGCCAACTCCAAGAACCACATATTGAAGAATGATATAATAATTATAATACGGTCCCGGATAATCAAGTCTGATCACGGTTGGCAGCAGATCACTCACATAAACAGAAACGGTGTCTCCCTTTAAAATCGTCACTTCGTAATGTTCAAGCGGAATATCCTCATATGTCTTTCCGTTGATCTCATAAGTGACGTAGGCGTTAAAACCGGAAATAACGTTCATATCTCCGCCTTTCACGGGTTCAACCTTCGTACAAACAGCGTCGACTCTTTGAGAAAAATTCGTCATGAATTGGCTTGCTACTCTGAGAGCGTAAGTATATCTCATTATACTTCCGCTTACAACGATCAGGATCACTCCAACGATCAAAAATGCGTATTTATACTCTTTGTTCCTCATAAAACCCTCCGACCTTTCTCCAATAACAACTCATTTTTTATATAATTATCAAATCCTTGGGAATATCAGCAAAATTCCTGTATCCCTCTTTGGTCACAACGATCATATCTTCAATTCTTACTCCGAACTTTTCGGGAATGTAGATTCCGGGTTCAACCGTGATAACCATTCCCGGACTAAGAAACGATTCGGATTTGGGAGAGACGAACGGCAATTCGTGGATATCCAATCCGACTCCGTGACCTGTGGAGTGCTTATAATAATCCCCGAATCCTGCCGAAACGATAACATCTCTTGCCGACCTGTCAACATCGCATGCTTTGACTCCGGACTTCACTCTCTCCAAGCCGCTTAACTGAGCTTTCAGAACGATCTCGTAGATCTCTCTCTGAAAATCGCTGACCTCGCCAACGGCTACGGTTCGGGTCATATCGCTGTGATAGCCGTCATAGACCGCCCCAATATCAAAGGTCACAAAATCACCACGACAAACAACTTCATCTCCGGGAACTCCGTGAGGCATCGAAGTCTTTTTTCCTGTGATCGTAATAAGGTCAAAGGATATCCCCTCGGCGCCTTTTTTCCTCATGAGAAATTCCAATTCAAGTGCAAGCTCTCTTTCGGAGACGCCCGGCTTGACGATATTCAAAAGCTCCAGATAAGCTTCTTCGGTGATCTTCTGCGCCTTCTCAATTTTTTCAAGCTCCGCGTTTGATTTGATGATCCTCAGATTTGAGATAAGCTTGTCAAGAGTATCGTTTGAAATCACTTTGCATTTGACTGTCGAAAAGATTTCTTTCAATGTTTTTTCCGTTTTCACAGTAACGTAGGAACTCTCGATCATAACCGACTCTATTCCATGTTTTTTCACGATCTCTTTAAGCGTCTCGGAGTATCTGTCATAGACTATGACCTCGCAATTGGTAACGCTTTTTTCGACTGCTTCGCCGTATCGGAAATCAACTATAAAATAAGTGTTTTCTCTCGTGATAAATAACGTTCCTTCGCTGTTCGGAAAATCCGTAAAATAACGGATATTTGCTTCATGAGTGATGAGCGCGGCCGTCTTGTTGTCGGGAAGCTTAACGGACAGCTTCTTTAATTTCATAAACTTTCTGAGTTTTTCAAGTTCAGTTTGATTATTCAAATCCACTCACCCCTGTCCAAAAATATCTCTGAGAGCGTAAAGCGCAAGCCGATAGCTGAACTTTCCGAAGCCGCTGATCTGACCTTTGCAGACCGCACCGATAACAGTCTTGTGTCTGAATTCGTCACGCGCGTGAACATTTGACATGTGTACCTCGATAGTGGGGACGCTCGGAACGCAGGCGATCGCGTCTCGGATAGCGTAGCTGTAGTGTGTGTATGCCCCGGCATTTATAATTATACCGTCCTTTTCCCCCAGCGCGGAATGTATCTTTGAGATTATATCACCCTCGCAGTTTGACTGGTAGATCTCGATCTCCATGTCAAGTTCAGCCGCCCATTTTCTGATATCCTCGTTGATCGTTTCGGCTGTTTCATCGCCGTAAACATTTTTCTCCCTAAGACCGACCATATTGAGATTAGGTCCTAAGATCAATAACGCTTTCTTGCTCATAAAAATCCCCTTTCGTTGCTATTATAGCAAACCAAACAAATATCCAGACAAGTTCGACGCCCCGGTAAGCGCATAGCTGCGTTGTCGTCCTCGACATACGCCC
>CACYDE010000239.1 GCA_902773045.1 uncultured Ruminococcus sp.
CAAAAAGCTGCGTCCCGAAAGAAAAACAGGAGAAAAAATTCTTCTGCGCCTAAAGTCAGCGTGACCGCCGAAGAGGATATTTCCGAAGACGAAAGATCCGAGCCTGACGCAAAGGAAGACGAAGTTTTCGCAGAAGATGATGAAATCGGCGCTGCCTTTGATTTCGCCGAAAAAACCGACGATGAACCTGTTATTTATGAAGAAAAAGAGGAACAGCTTGTTCGCGGCGGAGAGGAAAAACCGGAGATAAAAGACGAAGCAAGCGATTACCGCAGGAAAAGTGAAACACGCTTCTGGGGCAGATTCTTCTCGCTTATTGCGATCATTCCCGTATACTTTGCTTTTGTGATATGTATGATAGCTCTTCCGCGTTCGACAATATCAAATATAGAGAGAAGAACGCTCGCGACTTTCCCGGAGTTTTCATGGAGCGACTATTGGAGCGGTAAATATACTTCTGATATTACAAATTATTTTGACGACACAGTTCCTTTCAGAGATACGCTGAAACAGGCGGGAAGCCGTTTTTCAAATCTTCTCGGCATAAAGTATAACGACGTTCAGGTTTCGGGTCAGATGCAGGTTGTCAACAAACAAAACGACGATCCCGTAAAAGAGAGTTCGACCGACAGTGAAAAGAACTTTGACGGAAGTATCTCAAACGAATCGACTCACGGAAGAAAAACAGACACCGATTCCGAAGAAAATCCTGCGCCGAAGGGTCAGGAAATTGCCGACGGAGTTTACACCAACGGAACGATAGTTATCTATCAGGACGGACATTACCGCGCTATGTCGATGTACGGCGGCGGAACGGGTGACGCTTACGTCAATTCCGTAAACAATTTCGCCGATGATCTTCCGGGCGTTCAGGTCTACTCAATGGTTGACCCGACAACAAGCGAATTCTATACTCCGCTGAATTTCAGCGACTATAATGCAAGTCAGTCGGACGATATCGACAGTATGAACGAAAGACTGAGCAATAAGGTCATCGGGATCAATGTTTGCAGCACTATGGCGAAACATGTCAACGAGCCGATCTACACAAGAACCGATCATCACTGGCAGTCTTTGGGAGCTTATTATGCCGTTCAGAGATTTGCGAAGGAAGCAGGAGTTCCCGTTCCGGATATCAAAAACTATCAGAAAAAGTCGGAATCGGGTTATGTCGGAACGCTTTACGCGTTTTCGGGAGGAAACGCCGACCTTCTCAACGATCCGGAGGATTTTGTATATTACGTTCCGAAAAATGATTATTCGGTCGAGTATTACGATTACGCATACAATTACCAGTTTGACGGCGACCTCTTCTCGGGAATTTACGATATATCGGAAGCGTATTCATCCATCATTTACGGTGACGCATTTACCGTAAAAATCAAAACAGGCGTTAAGAACGGACGAAAACTCTGTCTTGTCAAGGACAGCTACGGAAATGCCCTTGCACCGTTCTTTACATACTCATTCGAAGAGATCTATGTGGTCGACATGAGATACCTGCAGGTCAACCTTGTTGACTTCGTGGAAGAGAGAGGGATCACCGATCTGCTGTTCTCGTGCTGCTCGTATTCCGCGGTAGGTCCCAACGCCGATAATCTCGAATTCATCAGAACCATGGGCGGATCTGCGCCTTCGGACGATAAGGAAGAATCACATGTTTCCGAAGAACAAACCGGCGAAACTCGTGAAGAATCCGTAAACGAAACGGTTTCGGAAGAAACCGGACAGACCTACGAAGAGGATTTCGGAGAAAATCTTGAACCGGGACTCTATGTCGGAGATGATGACGGCGGAGGAGAAAACAACGACGCCGGCAATGAAGATTACGCAGGCGGCGATGAAGAATACGGTTTTGAAGATATAGAGTATTATGAATAATGATCCATTGTCCGGGGAGTGCAGATCGCTTCCCGGACGGATATAAATGAGGTTAAAATATGTTTGAACTTGAATATCCCTTTGATTCCGCATATATAATGAAAAAGCGCAAGTCGATCAGAAGAACTCTTTTAAGCGACGGCAGCGTAAGATTAAAAAAGAATATCGCTGTTTTGGGAGGCTCGACGACAAACGATATCGTTTCGATCATGGAGCTGTTTCTGCTCAATATGGGGATCGAGCCGACATTCTACCAGTCGGAATACGCTCAGTACTGGCAGGACGCAATGTTCCCGGGAGAAGAGCTTCAGAGCTTTCACCCCGACATCGTTTTTATCCATACGACCAACAGAAATATTACGGATTTTCCGAGAGTCACCGATAAGCCCGAAGAAGTTGACGCGCTTCTGGAAAAGGAATTCGAAAGATACAGTCAGATGTGGAATGCCGTTGGCGAGCGTTTTCACTGTCCGATCATTCAGAATAATTTTGAAATGCCGTTCTACCGTTTGATGGGAAATAAGGATTGTTCCGACTACAGAGGCAGAGAGAATTTTATATCGAGAATGAACATGAAATTCTATGACCATGCCTCAAAGACGGGAAATTTTTACATTAACGATATTAACTATATTTCCGCAAGCTACGGTTTAAAAGAGTGGTCGAATCCGCTTTATTGGAATATGTACAAATATGCGATGTGTTTTGACGCTATTCCGGAGTTTGCTTTTAATACGGCTAATATAATAAAATCGGTGTTCGGAAAGAACAAAAAGGCGCTGGCTCTCGATCTCGACAATACCCTCTGGGGAGGAGTTGTCGGCGATGACGGCGTAGAGCATATCCAGATAGGTCAGGAGACGGGAGTCGCTCAGAGCTACTACGAATTTCAGTCATATATCAAAGCTCAGAAGGATCTCGGGATCATGCTGACGGTTTGTTCGAAGAATGACGAGGAAAACGCTGTCGCAGGTCTGAATCACCCCGAGGGTGTTCTGAAACCCGACGATTTCATAATTATCAAAGCCAACTGGGAGAATAAAGACAGAAATATTGCGAATACGGCGAATGAGCTTAACATTCTTCCCGAGTCGATAGTTTTTGTCGATGATAATCCCGCGGAACGCGAGATCGTGAAGGCTCAGCTTAAAGGAGTCTGTGCTCCGACAATGGACGGTGTTGAAAATTACATTCAGACGCTTGACCGAAGCGGATTCTTTGAGGTCACGACTTTCAGCGAGGACGATATCAAGCGCAACGAGATGTACAAAGCAAACGTTCAGAGAGCGGCTCAGCAGGCAACGTTTGAAAATTATGAGGATTATCTTCTCAGTCTTGAAATGAATGCGGTGATAGATGATTTTATCCCGATGTACGTTCAGAGGATCACTCAGCTTTCCAACAAGAGCAACCAGTTCAACGTCACGACAAAGAGATACACGGCGGCGGAAATGGAAGAGGTTTTCGCAAGTGATGATTATATCCGTCTTTACGGAAAGCTTGTCGATAAGTTCGGTGATAACGGAGTAGTTTCCGTCGTGATCGGAAAGAAGAACGGAAAAGAGCTTGATCTGGAACTCTGGCTGATGAGCTGTCGTGTTCTGAAAAGAGATATGGAGTTTGCGATGCTCGACACACTCGTTGAAAAATGCAGGGAGCAGGGAATAGAGGTTATCAACGGTTATTATTATCCCACTGCAAAAAACGGAATGGTAAAAGAACTTTACAGGACCTTCGGCTTTGAAAAGGTGAGCGAGGACGAAAACGGAAATACCGTTTGGAAACTGGCGGCTGCGGATTACAAAAAGCGAAATCACGTTATTAATGTTCACGGGAATGAACAATAATTATATAACTATAAAATTACGGAGGAAACACAAATGACAGAAGAAGAGATCTACGAAAGACTGAATGAGGTTTTTCAGGACATTTTTGATGATGACACCATAGAAGTAGACGAAACCACGACGGCAGAGGATATTGATGATTGGGACAGTCTCGAACACATCAATCTTGTCGCTGCGGTTGAGAAAGAATTCGGGATCAAGTTCAAGATGGGCGAAGTTTCGACAATGAAAGACGTCGGAGAGATGGTCGAGATCATAATGTCGAGAATCTGAGAAATATTATAGCAGAAACAACCGCAGCTGTTCGTTGACCTTTCCTTAGGGACAAATGATGACGCAGGTGAGAAAGTCACCTAACCCAAAAAGTAGGTGTGCGATTTTCGTCCGGCGTTGCCGGTTCGTTGACCTTTCCTTAGGGACAAATGATGACGCAGGAGAGAAAGTCACCCAACCCAAAAAGTAGGTGTGCGATTTTCGTCCGGCGTTGCCGGTTCGTTGACCTCTCCTTAGGGACAAATGATGACGCAGGAGAGAAAGTCACCCAACCCAAAAAGTAGGTGTGCGATTTTCGTCC
>CACYDE010000240.1 GCA_902773045.1 uncultured Ruminococcus sp.
TAAAAAAATATTAGACGATCCGCATTTTCAAGTACTGTCTTTTGAACAGAATAGTAGTAACGTCTTTCCTAACACAGACATAAAGGGCGGTGTATGTGTTACCTATCGTGACGAAACAGCACAATTCAATCCTGTTGGGATATTTACACCTTATGAAGAACTGAACTCGGTCAAAAACAAGGTTAATGACACCATAAATTTCCAGAGCTTTTCTCAGATTGTTTTTTCGGCATATTCAAATAAATTTGCTAAGAAAATGCACGAAGACCATCCAGAAGCTATTGAAGCAATGAGCAAAGGTCATGCATATGATTTGAAATCAAATGTATTTGAAAAACTACCTTTTATTTTCCTTCGTGAAAATCCATACGATGGTGAGTCATATTGTAAAATCATCGGATTAGTAAAAAACAAACGTGTATATCGTTACATCAGAAAAGATTATTTGGACTGCATCGATAATATTAATAAGTATAAGGTGTTAATTCCTGCTGCAAATGGATCTGGTGCGATAGGGGAAGTGTTATCAACCCCCCTAATCGGGGAACCCCTAATCGGGGAAACTGAGAGTTTTATAAGTATTGGTTGTTTTGAAACACTTAAGGAAGCAGAAGCGTTGCTTAAATATGTGAAAACAAAATTTGCACGTGCTTTATTGGGAATCCTTAAAATAACACAACATGTCACCCCAGAGAAGTGGAAATACGTCCCCCTCCAGGACTTCACCGAAAACAGCGACATAGACTGGTCAAAATCTATACACGAAATTGATTTGCAGCTGTACAAAAAATACGGTCTTGACGAAAAGGAAATTGAGTTTATCGAAACCCATGTAAAGGAGATGGCATAATATGAATGCAGCAATGGAAAGGGCTTATCAGATATTGAATACATTTACCGACGAAGAACTTAATGGATTTATCTTGATGTTTGGCAAACGGGGAACTCCTGCACAACCTGAAACAGCGGAAGAACGCATAGCAAGAAAACGAGCAGCAGCCGACAGGATAATTGCAAACAGACCCGTTCTGCCGACGGATTTTGACGAAAAGAAAGAATTGCTTGATTATCTGGACGAGAGGTACGGCGTATGAAAATATTAATAGATACCAATGTCCTGATAGATTATACAACACAAAGACAGCCATTTACGGAAAATGCAAGCAAAATCATAGATCTGTGCATCAATGAAACCGTTCAGGGCTATATAGCTGTGCACTCTCTTCTCAATATGTTTTTTATTTTGCGAAAAGAAATACCTGATGTTTCAGAGCGAAGGGAAAGATTTCTTGACTTAACAGAGTTTCTGGATGTTGTTGAGGTTGATAAAACTATAGTATTGAGTGCATTAAAAAATGACTCATTCTGTGATTTTGAGGATTGTGTACAGGCAGAATGTGCGAATAGAATCGGGGCTGATTATATCGTAACAAGAAATGTCAAGGACTTTGCACAAAGCTCAATTAAAGCGATCACACCCGAAGAACTTTTAAAGGAGATGGCATAATGGCAGCAATAAATATTCAGACAACTGCAAAGGTCGTTCCTCAGTGCTATGCCTACACCACCCCCGGTGTGCCCTCTCATTATGGCTGGACAAAGATAGGCTTTACAGAGCGTGATGTAGAGACACGGATAAAAGAGCAGACCCATACTGTCGGCATTAAGGCTAAAATCGAATGGAATATGAGAGCCGCCTTTATGACAGAACCCTACGGGACTTTTACCGATAAGGACTTTCATGCCTATCTGAAAAAGTTAGGCATTCCCCGTCAGTCGGGTACGGAATGGTTTCAGATACAGCCGTCTGCTGCCCGGACAGATTTCATTGATTTTGCGCAGAATCACGGTACTGTATCGGATGATAATGCCGATGCGGTAATTCCCTATAATCTCCGTGAAGAACAGGCTAAGGCTGTACAGATGACAGCGGATTATTTTGGCGGCAGGAATAATGCTGAATTTCTGTGGAATGCAAAGCCCCGTTTCGGAAAAACACTGA
>CACYDE010000241.1 GCA_902773045.1 uncultured Ruminococcus sp.
GTTAGTATTGCTGCAAAAATTTGCCTTGTTCAGAACAAATTATCCTAAGCATAAATTGAAAATTTATTTCTTCACAGTTCCTAAAGTCGTCACCATCACCCCAAAACCCCCTCTTCCTCAATGTCATCAACTTAACGAGAAAACGTTTACGTTTTCTCAGTTAATTTAAAAAAACAGTAATAGAGTTAATGGGATATTTATTTTTTAAGGAAATGCAAGCATTTCCTTAAGTTGATGACATTGCCCTCTTCCTCAAGGACGAGGGGGCTAAGAGGACGGCTGGCTTCGCCCGCCGCCTATCGGGGCTGTCGCCCCGAACACCCTTGCGAATATTTTTCTCTAAGCTATATTTAAATTGGTGCAAGAGCAGAGTTAATGAGGGAAAAGGGAATTTTTATATGTGGGAAGTTTAAGTAATAATAAATCATAAACAAATACAACTTTCCCAGTCCAAGAACAAAGGCAAGAGCATAGCGAATTGCCGGTCAAAGAAAAAATAAAGTGCATTTTTAACAGCACAACGAGTTAAATATCTCACATATAAAAAAGAATTATGCCTATCAATTCAACTTTCGTCACATAAAAATACAATTCCGAGCAGATATATAAGGACTTTTGGTCAGCGCCCCAAGCAATGGTGATGGCGACATCGTAAAAGTCGTAATACAGTAAAAACGGGATCGACAGTTAGAATGTATTTGTAATCGGTTAATTGTTCCGTTGGCATTTGGATTCATGGCTATTCTTTATATGGTAAGTTTAATTAAATAACTATATAGTAGACGACATAATAAATTTCTCTTAAAGAGATGATTCCGAAGGGGTGCAGAGGGCGACCGGAAATGTCATTAACTTAAGAAAAAAGAGTTGGTTAGTGTGAACAAGGGGTTAGGGGAGCTACGCTCCCCGATAGGCGTGGGCGAAGCCCACACCTACCTTAGCCCCCTTCTTCCTTGAGGAAGAAGGGGGCTGGGGGATGACGGTGACGTCTAAAACTCATGGCGAAGAGAATTTCTGTGTTCGATAGCACAGACCAACCGGTTAAGTTAATGACATTCGGCGACCGAAAAGCCCCCTGCATTCAGTCAAAAATTAAAGAAAAGGGAAATATTTAGTGTCGTTGACTATAATTCTTGGAAAACGAATTAACAGAAATGTTAGGAAACGAGGAAAAAATGGATAATGAAATAAAATCGGGTATCCCCGAATCTCGAATTATTGACGTTGATCTTGATAAGGAAATGAGAAAGTCTTTTCTCGACTATTCAATGTCCGTTATCGTCAGCCGTGCTTTGCCCGATGTCAGAGACGGATTAAAGCCGGTTCACAGAAGAATACTTTACGCGAAGTATGAAAACAATATTCTCCCCACTTCGCCCTACAAGAAATGCGCGACGACGGTCGGAGACGTTTTAGGTAAGTATCACCCTCACGGTGACGCTTCGGTTTATGACGCGCTCGTCAGACTCGCTCAGGATTTCAGCATGAGATATATGCTCGTTGACGGTCACGGAAACTTCGGAAGCGTCGACGGAGATCCGCCGGCAGCTTACC
Source organism: uncultured Ruminococcus sp. (assembly GCA_902773045.1). GTDB lineage: Bacteria > Bacillota > Clostridia > Oscillospirales > Acutalibacteraceae > RUG592. The sequence goes on from CACYDE010000241.1 coordinate 1,555, forward strand.
GTTATACAGAGTCGAGAATGAGTAAGATATCCGTTGAAATGCTGCGTGATATAGACAAGGATACGGTTGACTTTGTTCCGAATTACGATGATACAAGAAAAGAGCCTTCGGTTCTTCCGACGAGGTTCCCGAACCTGCTTGTCAACGGAAGTACCGGTATTGCCGTTGGTATGGCGACAAATATTCCGCCGCATAATTTAAGCGAGGTTTGCGACGCGATCTGTTTCCTTATGGACAACCCCGAAGCAACGCTTCCGGAAATCATGGATTTCATCAAGGGACCCGACTTCCCCACCGGCGGCATCGTCATGGGAAGAAGCGGGATCAGAGCTGCTTATGCGACGGGACGAGGAAAGATCACGCTTCGTGCAAAGACGGAAATAGTTGAAAACAAAAACTCAAAAAGCAAGATCATTGTCAGCGAACTCCCCTATCAGGTCAACAAAGCGAAGCTTATCGAGACGATCGCCGAATACGTCAGAGATAAAAAGATCGAGGGAATCTCGAACATCGAAGACCATTCCGACAGAAACGGAATGCATATCGAGATCGACGTCAAACGCGAAGCAAACGCTCAGATCGTTCTCAATCAGCTTTTCTCATTCACTCAGATGCAGATAACTTTCGGCGCGATAATGCTTTCGATCGTCAACGGCGAGCCGAAAATACTTAATCTGAAACAGATCCTTGAACATTACAGAGATTTTCAGGTTGAGATAATTACGAGACGATCAGTTTTCGATCTCAAAAAAGCTAAGGACAGGCTTCATATTCTTGAAGGTCTGAAAGTTGCGCTTGATTTCATCGACGAAGTCATTTCGATCATAAGATCAAGCAAGGATCCTGCTTCTGCAAAACAGGCTTTGACCGACAGATTCGGACTTGACGACGTTCAGACCAACGCTATCGTCCAGATGCGTCTCGGACAGCTGACAAACCTTGAAAGAAACAAGATCGAGGACGAGATCAAAGCTTTGAACGATAAGATCGACGATCTCAATGATATTCTTGCAAGTCAGGAAAGAAAGTACGGTATCATTAAGGAAGAGATCACCGAGATCAGAAATAAATACGGTGACGAGAGAAGAACGGAGATCTGCACAGTCAGCGGAGAAGTTGACATCGAAGACCTTATCCCACGCGAGGAGTGTGTTCTTACTCTTACGAATCAGGGTTACATAAAACGTCTGAAATCCGACACATATAAGCTTCAGAGAAGAGGCGGAAAGGGAATCACCGGAGTCGGAAAATCAGATGATGATGTGGCGACGGATATGTTCGTTATCAACAGCCACGACTATGTTCTGTTCTTCACAAATCTCGGAAAAGCTTACAGGATCAAGTGTTACGAGGTCCCGGAGGGAAGCCGGACTTCAAAGGGAACTAAGGTTGAAAACATTATTTCTCTTTCGGAGAATGAACATATCAGCTCGATGATAAAGGTTCCGAGAACCTTTGAGGACGATTCGGAGAGATATCTCGTCATGGTAACAAACCATGGATTTATCAAGAGAGTTGAACTCAGCGCGTTCAATACTATCCGCAAGGGCGGTCTTATTGCTCTTGATCTTAACGAGGGCGACGAGCTTTCGTGGGTTCGTCTGACGAACGGCAGCAATGAACTTCTCGTTGCAACGAAACACGGAAAGGCAATTCGTTTCAATGAGACGGATATCCGCGCTATGGGAAGAACCGCAAGAGGCGTTCACGCAATGAAGCTTGCCGAGGGCGATTCGGTAATAGGAATGTCGATCCTGCGTGAGGGAGGTTATGTTCTCACGGTTTCGGAAACAGGCTACGGACGTCTCAGCGAGATCGATGACTACAGACCTCAGTCAAGAGGCGGAATCGGGCTTCTGAACTATCACACTCAAAAGTATGGTGATGTTGCGGCGATCAAAGTTGTTGATCTTGATGATGACGTGATACTTATCGCCGATAACGGAACGATCATCAGGATCGGAGCAAACACGATCAGGATCTGTTCCCGTCCGAGCAAGGGCGTCACCGTCATGAAGGTTGCAGACGGCTCAAAGGTCGTGACGATCGCAAGATCGCCTCACGAAGAAGATGAGGATAACGGCGAAGAAACGGAAGAAAACGAGATCTCCACAGAAAAAGAAGATAATGTTGAAAACCACGGAGAAACTTCCGAAGATAACGGCGGAATGACAGATACTAATTTCTAATTAAAACCTTTAAAAAATTTTCGAGGATAATTTTCCGGGGACAAGGAAGAGTCCGCAGGAATACTGACGTATTTCAAGAGCGATGACGTAGTACCCGGGGAATTAGACCGAAAAGATTTAAAGCGTTTTATTAGAATTTAGTATGAAGAATGATTTTTTAAACGACAGCGTACAGATGACGGATAAGCTTCTGTGCGCTGTTTGTAAATAGTTAAACGGTAAATGTTATGAAGAATAAGAAAAAATCAATAATACTGATTTCCGGTTTGTTTATTATATGTTCGGTAGTGTTTTTCTTTTTGTTTCTTTACAATGGGAAAACTTACGGAAACAGTGATTTTGGAATTGCGGAGTATAAAAGTCAAATTGATAAAGACGGTGACGGAATAGATGACCAGACCGATATATTACAAAATACAAGAGAATATATTAATAACAAACCTGCTTACAAAAGCGAATATTATATCGGAGGTTATCCCACCGGCGATTTCGGAGTATGCACCGATGTTGTGGGATATGCCCTTAAAAATTCGGGATATGACGTTATGATTCTTTTAAACGATGATGTTCTGAAGAATCCCGATGATTATGATATCGAAGAGTCTGATATCAATATTGATTTTCGCCGGGTAAAAAATCTTATCGTTTACTTTCAAAATACAGCCACGAGTTTAACAACGGATATCAACGATATATCTCAGTGGCAGGGCGGAGATATAATTATCTTTAACGATCATATAGGGATAGTTTCGGATAAAAGAAACCGCAGCGGTCAGCCGTTCATAATTCATCATGCCTATCCGGGTCAAAGAGAATATGAAGAAGATCTTTTTGGCAGACCGATAAATTTCTACGGTGAAATTAGAGGACATTTCAGAATAAGCTGAGAATGATTTGATACGATCATTATAGCAAACCAAACAAATATCCAGACAAGTTCGACGCCCCGGTAAGCGCATAGCTGCGTTGTCGTCCTCGACATACGCCAGTA
>CACYDE010000242.1 GCA_902773045.1 uncultured Ruminococcus sp.
AATACGTTAGTATTCCTGCAAAAATTTGCCTTGTTCAGAACAAATTATCCTAAGCATAAATTGAAAATTTATTTCTTCACAGTTCCTTACTGTATATATTCCGCATCGGAATATATTTCGGGAACCGCAAAGTAAAGATCATCTACAGTTTTCCTGTTGACGTAAAGCTTGTCGGCAGTGAATTTTATTATAGGGGTATTTGCCGCGCTCTGACCTCTGAGAACCTCGGAAGCGGTCTTTCCTGCTTCGGTTCCCATAGCTTTGAAGTCAAAACAGTAGCCTGCCATGCAGCCGTCTTTGATCTGATCGGCAGTTACTCCGTAAACCGGCTTGTAAGAAACGATCCCTCGGTTTATTATATTCCATGAATTTGCGCATGTCATATTATCGGCTAAAAAAGTGATAGCGTCAACCGTTTTGAAAAGCTCGTCGGCAGCGTCCGCCATCTCGGTTGGAATTGAAACTGCTTCGTCATAAACGTTAATGTTAAGCTTTTTCGCTTCTTCTTTCAAAATTTTCAGCTGACTTTCCGAATTCTGTTCGCCTTTGGTGTAGACAACTCCAAGTTTTGTTATGGACGGTTGGAATGTGTTTATCATGTCAAGCTGTTTTTTGACGTCGAAAGCCGACGAAATGCCGGTGCAGTTGTTTGTGGGGGTGCTTTCGGATAAGACGAGATTTGCTCCCAACGGGTCGGTCACCGCACAAAAAATTACCGGTATTCGTGACGCGGCGCTGACGGAAGAGTAAACGGAAATCGACGCGGGAGTTCCTATGGTTATTATCATGTCATATCCGCCGTTTACAGCGATATCCTTTGCCTTTTCTTCACAGTCGCTCTCTGCGGAAATATCCGAACCTACAGTGACATCATATTCGTAGCCGGCTTCGTCAAGCGATTTTCTTACTCCTTCGCAGCATTCGTTGAGAGAAGTATAATTCATGTATTGAATTATTGAAATTTTAGCTTTTCGTGTCGAAAGACTTTCAACGTCGGATTCGGTTTCGGTTTGAGAATTATTTTCTTCCTCATCTTCAAAAGAAAGCTTGCAGCCGCTCACTGCCAATGCGGTGAGAACTATCGCAAGTATTATTGAAATTAATTTTACAGATCTTTTCATTTTAAATTACCCAATCCCAGAATTCACCCTGCGAAGAATCGGAAGATGAACTGCGGCTGAATTCAAGTTCGGGATTCTTAACGCTGACCTTCATGCCGTTTGAAACAGAATTAACGATGAACGCGTTTCCTCCTATCGTAACGCCGTCTCCGATCACCGTTTCTCCGCCGAGGACAGATGTTCCGGAATAAATCGTAACGTTGTCGCCGAGAGTGGGGTGACGCTTCACGCCTTTGAGCTGCTGACCTTTTCGTGTTGAGAGCGCGCCGAGCGTAACTCCCTGATAGATCTTGACATTTTCGCCGATGACCGTTGTTTCACCGATAACCACGCCGGTTCCGTGATCTATGAAGAAATATTTTCCGATTGAAGCGCCGGGGTGAATATCAATTCCGGTGAGGTTGTGAGCGTATTCCGAAATGATTCTCGGAATGAGAGGAACTCCAAGGTTATATAGTTCATGAGATATTCTGTAAACTGTAATAGCGAAAAAACCGGGATAACAGAAAATTATCTCATCTGTGCTGAATGCGGCAGGGTCACCGTTAAATGCCGCGATAACGTCTGTTGCGAGATATTCTCTAACCCTCGGAAATGTTTTTATGAATGAATAGGTTATTTCGTCCGCTTTTTCGATGATCTTTTCACGCGAACATTTTTCTTTTGTTTCTATATTGTCAAGAGCTTTTGCTATCTGCTTTTTAAGGTGATATTGAATATATTCAAGACGCTGACCTGCTATGTAACGTGCATATTCGCTTCTGATCTTGCTGTTGTCAAAATAACCCGGAAAAAGAAGACATCTGATCTCTTCAACCACTCTTATGAGAGTTTCCTTATTGACAATATTGTCTTTATCTATACGGCAGATAAGTTCATGTTCCTGATAGCTTTTAAGAAGGATCTCTACGAGATTTTCTACATTTTCTTTATCGTTTGATGTGTTTTTTTCTGAACACATTCGTATCCCACCTTTCCATATTCATTATATAGTCAAAAAGATTTAAAGTCAATAGCCGCGTTGAACGGCGATCGGAAATAAAAAATATGAACGCATCAAAATATTACACATATATTATCAGATGTGACGACGAAAGTCTTTACACAGGCATTACCACCGACATAAAAAGGCGGTTTGAAGAACATTCATCAAAAAGCTCCAAAGGCGCAAAATACACAAAAAATCACAAGCCGAAACGAATTGAAGCGGTTTGGGAAAGCGATAGCCGCGCGCTTGCTTCAAAGCTTGAATACAGGATAAAAAAGCTTCCTAAAGAAAAGAAGCAATTACTGATCGACTCAAACAATATAGAAATTCTAAATGAAAAAATAAATGTTGAGGATTACAGGCGGTTAGCTTTAATAGATAGTTATACTGCTTTCTATAGCAATCCAAATAAATAGACGGACAAAAGGAGACGATGCCGGTGAGTGCAGAGCAAGGCGGAGGACGAAGGCATACTGGC
>CACYDE010000243.1 GCA_902773045.1 uncultured Ruminococcus sp.
AAAAGATGCGCCCGTAACACACCGAGAGGGCAAGCCGTAAGGCACAGACCGATCGGCATGTGTTACAAGTGCTCTTGGGGTGCAAGCGAGATGGGTGCTCAGCCAGTAGGGCGTGATTTATTCAGTGGTTCCTTAATTATCCTTGTATCCTTATAGAAACTATGTTTTCAGAAATTTAAATAGAGTTCTAAGTAACCGGTTGAATGGGTTCGGGGGTCGGCACGCGCCCGAAGGAAGTGCCCTTGGGGTGCTTTGGAAAAAGTTGGATCAAAACTTTGATATTGTTTTTTTATAGCACAACGAGTTAATTTAATGACATTGTCCCATGCCTATCACGGACTGCATTTTCGAACTTCTGCGTTCGAGCTTCTTGAATTGTGAACAATATTTACGCTATGCCAACTTCTTATCAAAATTTCCGTCTATCCTTGTGACGGGAGTTTCAACGATAAAGGAATCTTCATCATAGCTTTTTATTATTCTTTTAAGACGATTCACCTCGTATTTACTCACAAATATTATGAATATCCTGACGCTGTCACCCGTAAAAAGTCCGCTTGCGGAAATTTCTGTCATTCCTCTGTTGAGCTTTCCCATCACGTCAACCTGCATATCTTTCGTGTTTTTCAATTTTGTAAACACAATAACCTGACTTGCGATATTCTGCGTGTGGATACGGTCGACCGCTATCGAATTAAAAACGGAATATATCAAGGAATATATCACGGTCGCAGGGTCGAAGATAAACAGCATTATCGAGTAAAGGACAACATTTGTTATCAGTCCGATGTTTCCTACGCTTCCTTTGCCCTTTCGCGCTATGAGAAGCATTCCGACAACATTCATTCCGCCGTCACACGCTCCTCCCCTCAGAATGATCCCTATCCCCGTTCCGCAGATAAGACCCGCGATGATCGCGTTCGTTATCCTGTCGTCAAGGATCGCAGTCTGAGGAATCGGAATGACCGAAAGAAGAACCGTGATCGAGGTTACCGCAAAAAATGTTTTCACAATAAATCTTCGCCGCATTTTTTTCAGCGCAATAATGATCCCCGGAACATTCATCAGGTAGTATATAACGCCGGAAACATTAAATCTGTCAAATTCTATTCCCGACCGTTTCAAAAACTCCTGAATGAGCTGTGCGAAACCCATCATACCCCCGGAATAAAGATTCAGAGGTCTGAGAAAACAGTTCATTCCGAAAGCATAGATCACCGCGCCCGCAAGAATGACGGGGAATGTATAAATTTCTTTTTTCACCGCTTTGCTTCCGGTATCGTTTTCTTTGATCTTTTCTTCTTCGCTGATAACAAGCTCACGAACCGATTTCTTTGAACTGTCGTTCAACGCTGATCTTGACCTTTTTCCGCTCATAGATCTCAACCGCCCCTCATGCCGCGTTTCCGATTTTCCGTCTGTTCTTATAAGGGTACACCACCCTATGATATGTTATTATACAACAAAATCTTTTTTTAATTGTGAACATATTGCAAATTTATGCACATAGCATAAGAAAATTGTATAAAAAAGCAATTGAATCATATAGCTGTAACGCGGAACAAGATGAGTTATCCTTATTTACGACTTTTACGATTTTTACGATTTCGCTATCCCCGCTTTTGCAAACAGCATTCTTTGAAATTGCAGAAAAGAGTTATAAACTCAAACTTCACATATAAATAAGTTATAAAATAAAAAACAGAAAGCATACGGTGACGCTCTCTGTTTCTTTGAAATATTATTATACAAGCAATACACAACAGTCATGCGAAAGTGTTATCACTGCACAAACGCATCAGCCGGAAAGAACCTCATGACCCGTTTCCGTAACAAGAACCTGAATCTCCCATTGAGCGGAAGGTTTTCCATCTGCTGTTCTGACTGTCCAGCCATCGCTCTCGTCATAGACGATCTTATGAGTACCCATATTTATCATAGGTTCGATCGTGAAGATCATTCCCGGAACAAGGAGCATATCCGTTCCCTTTGTCGTCACGTAGCTGACCCACGGGTCTTCATGGAATTCAAGACCGATCCCGTGACCGCCGATCTCACGGACAACGCTGTAGCCGTTTGATTTTGCGAGATCGTTGATGACCTGACCGATATCCCCGAGGTGCGCCCAAGGCTTGACCTGTTCAAGTCCGAGAAAAACCGCCTCTCTCGTGACCTCGACAAGTTTCTTTTTCTCTTCGCTGACATTGCCTATGCAGAACATTCTCGAAGCGTCGCCGAAATAATTGTTGTAGATCGTGGAAACGTCAACGTTGATAATATCCCCGTCTTTCAGTACAACGCTTTCGGAGGGGATCCCGTGACAAACCACCTCATTGATCGATGTGCAGACGCTTTTCGGAAATCCCTCGTAATTCAAAGGCGCGGGGATCGCGCCGAGCTCGGTGGTCCTTTCATAGACCCACCGGTCGATATCCTCTGTCGTAACTCCCTCTTTGATCCTTTCGGCAACATAATCGAGAACGAGAGTATTAATTTTTGCACTTTCACGGATCCCGTCTATCTGCACTTTATTTTTAATAATTTTTCTCGGAGGAACGATCTCTCCGAGAACCTCGTGTTCGCTGATGATCTCGTCGATATCGCAGTGACATTTTTTATATTTTTTGCCGCTGCCGCACCAACACGGATCGTTTCTTCCGATTTTTATTTTTTCCATATTCAGACACCCCTTACCGAAACAGGCAGAAAACATTCTCCGACATACAGCCGGAGTCATATTACACAGCCTGCGTCCGAACTTTTCAAGAAGTAATTTGGCGGCATGCTCCGCAATTATTACTTCGGCAGCTAAGTCACTGTCACACCTGCCCCGGCATATCTTCGGGTAACGTTTTGCTTCAACCGTTAAATCGGATCGTTCAATTGCCGCATTTATGAAAAGTCTCAGACTTTTTAGCAATTATTATACTACAATAAAAAGGATCAAAAGTCAATAGCACGCAAAAGTTTGTTTTAACTTACCGAAAAATAATATATTGCAAATCACGCAGGGATATGGTATTATTTTATGTACGCGAGAGGTGCAGGCAAATTATCAAAGTTTTTGAAAGAGGAACGAGTTCACCAACAAGGTTGGTCAAGAACTTACCGTAAAAAATAAACCCTCGGTCGGGTTCACAGAATTGTGTAACAAACAAGCTGTCTTCACGTGTTAAAGAAGTCGGGGCGGCGAGAGGTGCAGGCAAATTATCAAAGTTTTTGAAAGCGAAACGGGTTCACCAACAAAGTCGGTCAAGAACTTACCGTAAAAAATAAACCCTCGGTCGGGTGCGCAGAGTTATGTAACAAACAGACTGTCTTCACGTGTTAAAAAAGTCGGGGCGGCGAGTTATGTGATTTAAACTTTCCACACTAAAAACGACGCTTACAAAAGAGTTTATTGGTATTTGAAAATATAAAATACCGATATCACTGTCGAATCCGAATTTATTCCTCGATCGAAGCTAAAGTCGTCACCATCACCCCCAACCCCCTCTTCCTCAAGGCAATGTCATCAACTTAACGAGAAAACGTTTACGTTTTCTCAGTTAATTCAAAAAAATATAGAGTTAATGGGATATTTATTTTTTAAGGAAATGCAAGCATTTTCTTAAGTTGATAACATTGCTTCCTCAAGGACGAGGGGGCTAAGAGGACAGCGGGCTTCGCCCGCCGCCTATCGGGGCTGTCGCCCCGAACCCCTTGCGAATATTTTTCTCTAAGATATATTTAAATTCTTGCAAGAGCAGAATTAATGAGGGAAAAGGGCATTTTATATGTGGGAAGTTTAAGTTATATAATTCTAAACTATCTTCACGCGTTAAAAAACAGGCAAATTATCAAGCTTCGTTGAAAGCGAAACGGGTTCACCAACAAAGTTGGTCAAGAACCGACCGTAAAAGGTTTACTCTCGGTCGGGTGAGGAAAGTCATGTAACAAACAAACTATCTTCACGTGTTAAAAAAGTCGGGTGCGGAGAGTCATGTAACAAACAAGCTATCTTCACGTATTAAAAAAGGAGGAAATGGGAGATGGAATGGACAGAGATAAAGGTCAGGGTGCCGAATGAGTATTTGGATTCGGCAGGAGATATTGCACAGATGGTTGTGCCTTATGGGATATATATTGAGGATTATTCTATGTTGGAAGAAGAGGTCGAAGAAATCGCTCATATTGATCTGATAGATGAGGAGCTTCTTCAAAAGGACAGAACAAAAGGCATCGTTCATGTTTATATCAGCCCCGAGGAGAATCCCCGGGAAGCGATCGCTTTTCTCAGCGAAAGATACACAAGCGAGGAAATCCCTTTTGAGATCAAGTGCGAAAGCTGCGAGGAGGAGGACTGGCTCAACAACTGGAAACAGTATTTTAACCCGATCCCCATCGGTGAAAAGCTTCTTGTCAGACCGACATGGAGGGATAAGTTCGATCCCGGCGACAGGGTCGTTCTGAATCTCGATCCGGGGCTTGCTTTCGGAACGGGAACTCACGAAACAACTCGCCTCGTGCTTCAGGTCATCGAGAAGTATGTCGGAAAAGGAATGAAATTTCTTGATATCGGCTGCGGAAGCGGTATTCTTGCGGTCGCAGGTCTTCTTCTCGGCTGCGAAAGCGCTGTCGGCGTTGATATCGACGAGATGGCGGTCAAAACAGCTAAGGAGAATGCCGAACTTAACGGCGTCTCCGACAAGTTTACTGTTCTGTGCGGAAATTTAACCGACAAGATCACCGGGAAATATGACATTGTCGCCGCAAACATCGTTGCCGACGCCATCATTGCTCTCAGCAGCGACGTGGATCAATTTATGAACGAGAATTCCGTTTACATAATGAGCGGTATCATTGATGTCAGAAGCGCCGAGGTCGAGGCGGCGGTTTCAAAGAAATTTGATATTATTGAAAAGTATGAGGAAAACGGATGGGTATGCCTTGCCGCCGTTTTGAAAAAGCAGTAAATGCGGTCGGGAAATATATTTACTCATGTCAAAAATGCACTGCTTATAATGATTAATTTTCAAACGCACCTCAAAGACATGTGCCGCCGGGCATTTTCGGGTCGGGGACGGCGTTGTTCCCGAATCAAAACAGCCGGCAAAAACGAACGGCAGGAGCTTTATCGCACACTCAATTCATCGTCAAAAAAATTTCAGAAAAAAAGCATTGACCTGTTACGATTTTGTGATACAATATTAATGTAGCTTTTGAATGAATAATGTTTTTGAGGAGGAATTTTCCATGAACAAAAGAAAAAAGGAAGCTTTGAATATGTTTTTCTCAGCTTTTCTTGTGGCCGCTTATGTGGTCTGCTGTTATTTTATTTTGCAGCTTGCTTCAACGATCACCAATGAAACGATCTACAGCATAGTTATCATGTCGCTTGTTGTTTTGTTCGGTGTTATGCTGTTCTATGCGACGAGAGTCGGTGACGGAAAGCAGATCCTTCGTTTCAGTCCGTCCGTTCTGATCTTGATCGATCTTCCCGCGCTTTACGCCCTTATTGCGTTTTTCGCAGTGGGCATGCCGCTTCACACTCAGATACTTGAAAACAGTATTATCCCCTATCTCGCCGCCGTTTCTCTCGGATACGGTATCCCCTATACTTTCACAAGCGGATTTGAGCTTGTTTCCGCCGAGGACGTTTTTTATCCCGAACGCTCCGAGGACAAAGACGAGGAAGACGAGGAAAACGACGACTGAGAAAGCAGCGTGCATTCTTTCGGGCAGCTTTGCCGCGATAATTTCTACACCAAAAATCACAGGCGCAGCCCGACAAATTTAAATATTCGATCAATAGCGGGGCGGACATCTGTTCGCCCCATAATTATATATAATTATATACCCGACATCTGCAACTCGAACGGAGGTATCTTTATGGGCTGTACGCACGACTGCGGAAGCTGTTCTTCAAACTGCGGTTCAAGATCAACTCAAAGTCTGAAGATCGAACTCAACCAATCAAGCAAAATTAAAAAAGTAATAGGAATAGTCAGCGGAAAGGGCGGCGTGGGAAAGTCGACCGTAACCTCTCTTCTCGCCGTTTCCATGAACAGGCTGGGCTATAAGACCGCGATCCTTGACGCGGACATCACCGGTCCGTCGATCCCGAAGGCTTTCGGGCTGAAAGAACGCGCGAAAGGAAACGACGAAGGGATCTATCCCGCCGAAACTTCAACCGGGATAAAAGTCATGTCGATCAATCTTCTTCTGAAAAACGAAAGCGATCCCGTGGTCTGGAGAGGTCCCGTCGTCTCGTCAACGGTAAAACAGTTCTGGTCGGACGTGATCTGGGGAGACGCGGACTATATGTTCGTTGACATGCCCCCGGGAACGTCGGACGTGACTCTCACGGTTTTTCAGTCCCTTCCCCTTGACGGGATCGTCATCGTCACCACCCCTCAGGAGCTTGTTTCCATGATCGTTGAAAAAGCCGTGAAAACTGCAAAAATGATGGATATCCCCGTTCTGGGTATCGTCGAAAACATGAGCTTTTTCATGTGTCCGGAATGCGGAAGAAAACACAGCATTTTCGGTGAGAGTCATATCGAAGAAACCGCGAAGAACTTCGGAACACGCGTTCTTGCGAAGCTCCCGATAGACCCCGAATGCGCCGAATATGCGGATAAAGGAAAGATAGAATTCTTCCCGGGCGATCTCATGAATGCCACCGAGATAATAAATAACTCCTTAAATTTCCCACTACAATAACAGTCCTCAACCTGAATGTCAACAGAACAATCAGGTAATAACAAATACTTTTTGATTAACGATTTTGGTTTTTTTATATTATTACTTTCACAAGGAGAGTTAAACATGATCATCAACACCGGCATGCGGACGGATATTCCCGCGTTTTACTCACAATGGCTGATGAACAGAATACGCGCAGGCTTTGTGTTGGTCAGAAACCCATTTCACCTGGAAATGATAACACGCTATGAGCTTGACCCATCGGTAGTGGACTGCCTTGCTTTCTGCACCAAAAACCCAGAGCCTATGCTTAAACATCTCGGGGAGCTTAAAAAGTATCATCAGTTTTGGTTTGTAACGATAACACCCTACGGAAAAGAAATCGAACCGAACGTTCCTCCGAAAGAAAAAGTTATGGAAAGCTTTGCCGCGCTGTCGAATGCGGTAGGTATCGACTGTGTGAACTGGCGCTATGATCCGATACTCATCGACTCGACGTATACTCTTGAAAGGCATATCTCTGATTTTGAACAGATGTGCAGAACGCTTTCGGGATATACAAAAGTATGCGTTATCAGCTTTATCGACTTGTATGAAAAGGTTATTCGCAATTTTCCACAGGTCAGGTCGGTCACCCCACGGGAACGTATCACGATAGGAAAAACTTTTTCCGAGATCGGAAGTCGTTATGGAATTACAGTCAAAGCCTGCGCCGAAGGCAAAGAACTTGAAAAATACGGAATTGACTGCGGCGGCTGCATGACAAAAGAAACTCTTGAAGCGGCGATAGGAAGCAGGCTTGCCGTTGTGAAAAATAAATCTCAGCGATCGGAATGCTCACCCAAAGGGCACTTACTCGGGGGCGCATGCGTTCTCGGAAACGATATCGGGGCTTACAACACTTGCAGACACTTCTGCAAGTATTGCTATGCAAACTACGATCGCGAAAGCGTCAGAAGAAGCGCAAGTCTTCATGATCCTCTCTCCCCTATGCTGGTCGGTGATCTGAGAGAGGGCGAGTCCGTTCATCAGGCGAATCAGAAAAGTTGGATCGATCGTCAGCTCACATTGTTTTAAACTGCTTTTAATATTATTTAAGGCAACACCGCGAACGCCCGCCTGACGGTACCCCAAGGGCATTTGCAGCACAATCCAATCAGCCGGCGCCTTGCGGCTTGACTTCTTGGTGTGCTGCCGGCACCCTGCATCGAATCTGCTTGCATATTTTCCGTCATAGTACACAAAACCCCCTTGAAATACGCCCGAAGGAAGTGCCCTTGGGGTACGCCAGTATTCCTGCGGTAGTTTTATGCACTCTGACGAAAAAATATGCTACGCATCTTCGGCACAACCTCTGTGCGGTATTGCCTTAACTTTTCCTCATCGCTTCGGCTCTGATTTTTTAGGCAATTTAAACAAAAAGTTTCCAAAAAAACAAATAAAACATTTCTTCACGAAAAAAATATTATGATCTTTGGAAAATTGTTGAAAAAGTATCCGCTTTGTGATATAATGGTGTCGCTGTATTGATTCATGACGGCAGTCAAATGTTGTTTGCCGTCATAAATATTTTTTTAGTATGGAGGAGTACACAATGTCAGTTACATTAACAATGCACCAGAAAGTAAAGCTCGGTCTTGAGGAATATGAGATCACGGAAGGCTCAACAGTCAAATACACAGCTAAGAAGAAGCTGATCTCGGCAGGCGCCGATTTCGATATTTTCGATTCTCTCGGAAACAAGATCGGTCTTGTAGATCAGAAGGTTTTGAACATCGTAAAGACTTTCGACATCACACTTCGCGGTCAGAACTGCGGTACTGTAAAGAAGAAGTTCCCTGCTCTTACGAAGGATATGAACTATGACGCACGCGGCTGGAAGCTCGACGGCGACGCTCTCGGAATGAACTTCAAGTTCACAGATTCCGCAAAGGCTGTTCATGCAACAGTTAAAAAGAAGGTCGTTGCTTTGGGCGATACATACGAGATCGTTGTATCCGATCCTGCCGATGATCTTCTCGTGGTTGCTCTCACAATAATCATTGACGAGGCTTTCCACAGCAAGCGTTCATAATAATAAAGTGTAATTACAGCACGCCGAAAACGGTCACCTTTCCGGGTGACCGTTTTGTATTTCCGACAAATCTACAGAGAGCATTTTGTCGAATGAACTATATCAAAACTCACATTAAACAAAATCCACTCCCGTCCGCACGCTGTACAGACGGGAGCTTTCCCGAATATTAGGAACTGTGAAGAAATAAATTTTCAATTTATGCTTAGGATAATTTGTTCTGAACAAGGCAAATTTTTGCAGGAATACTAACGTA
>CACYDE010000244.1 GCA_902773045.1 uncultured Ruminococcus sp.
ATAGCAATCCAAATAAATAGACGGACAAAAGGAGACGATGCCGGTGAGTGCAGAGCAAGGCGGAGGACGAAGGCATACTGGCGTGCCTTTGGGGTACGTCAGTATTCCTGCGGCGTTTTTTCTGCACTCTGCCGAAAAATCTGACAGCGCATCTTCAGCACAATCTCTGTGAGGTATTGCCTTAATATATATCCCCGACCTAAGTTGATTTCTGCGGTCGGGGATATTTCGGTTTTATCGGCATGTTTTTATCTCTTCAAAGTCATAGGTTCGTGTGAAATTTTTAACGTCTGTTCCCGATTTTATACAGTGAATAAGAATTTTTCCGCAGGCTAAGCTGTCGCTGTCCGCTTTGTGGTGATCGAGTTCTATCTTTAAATGATCGCAGAGGGTATTAAGTTTGTGATCGGGAAGCTGCGGAAAGCATTTTCTTCCGAGCTGAACCGTGCATAAATACTTTCTGAATCTTTCGGTCGGAATGCCGTAATCCTTCAGACAGCTTCCGAGGACCTTCATGTCAAATGCGGCGTTATGAGCGACAAAGACGCCGTCAGACATCAGAGGTTCTATGGTGTTCCAAAGTTCGGGGAAATTCGGCGCAGACTTTACCTTTTCGGGAGTGATACCGGTCAGCTGAATGTTGAATGATGAAAAATAAGTTTCGGGGTTTACGAGTGAAGTGAAGGTGTTTATGATCTTGTTGTCCTGAATTATTGCTATGCCTATAGAACTCATTCTGTTTGATTTTGAATTGGGCGTTTCTACGTCAAAAACAATATATTTATCCATAATAGTCCTCCCTGTTTAAAAAGAAAAAGATATGTGATATAATTATCTTGTCGATATTATATCAGATTAGAGCTTTTTCGGCAACAGGGAGGAGATTTTTGTGAGTTTTGAGAGCGAATATTTTAAAAGATCCGCAGCGGATAAAGAAAAGCTTGCGGAATATGGATTTGTCAAACGAAACGGAGAGTTTTTCTATTCGGCGCTGTTTCATGAAAATACATTTTCCGCAGAGGTGAGGGTAAATGAAAAGGGCGAGGTTTCCGGAAAGATAATTGACCTTGAAACAGGAGATGAGTACTTTGCGTTTCGTTCACAGTCGCGGACAGGAGAATTTGTCGGCATGATACGTGAAGAGTATGGAGAGATATTGAAAGGAATAAAAGATAACTGCTTTGTTCCTGTTCCGTTCCTTTTGGATCAAAGCAACCGTATCGCTCGGTGCATTTATGAAACCTATGGGGAACAGCCCGACTATCCCTTTAAGAAATTATCCGATTACGGAGTGTTCCGTCACGAATCCAATTCAAAATGGTACGGACTCATCATGAATATTCCCAAAAGCAAAATTACTAAACTAAAAAAAGATGAAAATATCACTGCCGAGATAATCAATATAAAAGTCGATCCGCAAAAGCTGGAGAAGCTTCTTGACGAAGAGGGAATATATCCGTGTTATCATATGAATAAGGGAAACTGGGTCAGTGTTGTTCTCGATGAAACATTACCCGACAAAAAAGTTATGGAGCTTATTGATGAAAGCAGGAACCTGACTGCGGGAAGGAAGAATACGATGGGTTCGAAAGAAGTCGGAAAATGGATAGTTCCTGCCAATCCGAAGTATTATGATATTGAAAGTGAATTTAAGGACGGCGGAAATTACCTGTGGAAACAGGGGAAAGGGATCAAAAAGGGAGATATAGTTTATATTTATGTGGGAGCGCCGATCTCGGCGATACGATATCGGTGTAAAGTGACTGAAACGGATATCCCGTATCAATATACCGATGATAAACTGAAAATACTTTACGCTATGAGGATAGATGTAATAAAATCGTTTGAAAAAAATCTTTGTGACAGGGAGAAAATGAAAAGCTTCGGAGTGAAGACGGTCAGGGGACCGAGATATATGCCCGCTGAGATGGAAGATTATCTGATCCAACAGAGTGAAAAATGAATCTTCATAAAAAATTTAAATTATAATCAACAATTGTTTTGACAAAAGTCTTGATTTTTTAGATAAAATGTAGTAGTATATTTATGGAAAAGATTATAAATATTTCGTGAGGTGGATCATGGCTACAGTATCAAAAATCAGAACAAAAAACAGAGATGTGTTTCTTCGTGTACAGAAGGGTCATTTCGCAACTATGCACAGTCATACGAATTACTTCATTGACGTAACGATCCAGAAAATGCGTCTTTCCGAAGCGAGAGCGGTTGCAAAGGAGCTTGTTTCAAATTATCGTGCGAATACAATTATTGACACGATCCTTTGCATTGACGGAATGGACGTGATTGGAACGTGTATTGCGGAAGAGCTGACGGCGGATAATTATATGAATATGAATGCCCATCAGACAATTTATATTGTTACTCCGGAATTTATTTCGGGTGGTCAGATGATGCTTCGTGACAACCTTGTTCCTATGGTCGCAGGGAAAAATGTTCTTGTGCTCGCAGCTTCCGTGACAACGGGTAAGAGCGCGCTTGCAGCTATGGACGCAATAAATTATTACGGAGGAACTGTGGTCGGAGTGGCTTCCATCTTTGCCACCATAGACGAATGCGACGGTCATCCTGTGAATTCCATTTTCGATCCGAATGACCTTGGTGACTACGAGAGTTATAAACCAAACAGATGTCCTATATGTCAGCGCGGAGAGAAGATCGAGGCGCTTGTTAACAGCTTCGGTTATTCGGCACTATAATAATATAATAAAATAAAAGATCCCTTGCCATTATTTTAAGCGGCAAGGGATCTTTTGAGTGTAGTAATTACTCAAACTTCCCACATATTAAGGAACTGTTTATAAATAACTTTTCATTTCTGCTTGTCTAATTTACCCTGAACTGCGTTAAATTTTCTTGAAATACGTTAGTATTCCTGCAAAAATTTGCCTTGTTCAGAACAAATTATCCTAAGCATAAAT
>CACYDE010000245.1 GCA_902773045.1 uncultured Ruminococcus sp.
AAGGCCTAGTATTCCTGCAAAAATTTGCCTTGTTCAGAACAAATTATCCTAAGCATAAATTGAAAATTTATTTCTTCACAGTTCCTATCTCTGTGCGGTGTTGCCTTAAGAAAATATTTATAATCGCTTAATTGCTTCACTGCCATTTTGATCCATGACTGTTCTTTCGGATATTGTTATTTTGGGATCAGAATCGGACATTGAATTCGAATTAGATGAAAAATGTTTAAAATATTACAATAAATTAATCTTTTATGTGTAAATAGTACAAAATTTTTTTTGAAAATTTGATTAATATACGTAATGAAAAAAATATAAAAAAAATGTATAATAGAAATTGCATAATTATCAAAATCAGACGATCGTAAAATTATCACACCTAAGGTCATGCAGCCGTTTTCGGAAACGGAAAAAATTGAAAATCAATGATCTTTCAATCCGCATCAACAAAGGGATCTTTAATTTTACAACCGGCTGTGATCATCAAAATTATAAGGAGGATATTATGGGTAAAAAGTTTTTGAGTGCCGTTCTATCCGCTGCGCTGTTGGTATCTGTTGTTCCGACAGCTATCCTCGGCGCTTCGGCAGAGGAAACAGCGGACTACGGTCTCGCCGGAAAAACATCCGAAGGAGTGATCCTTCACGCGTTCAACTGGTCCTACAGCACGATCAAGGAGAATCTCCCTTCCATCGCGGAAGCAGGCTACACAACCGTTCAGACCTCGCCTGTTCAGCAGCCTAAGGATTTCTGTGCTTCACAGGACACAAAAGGTCAATGGTGGAAGCTCTATCAGCCGCTGAGCTTCTCGGTCGCTGAAGAAAGCTGGCTGGGAACAAAGGAAGAACTGACCGAGCTTTGTACGGAAGCCGAAAAATACGGGATCAAGATCATCTGCGACATTGTTTCAAACCACATGGCAAACGACAAGGAAGGAAATGCTCTGACCTACTACGCAGATATCGAAAAGTACGAACCTGAAATTTACAACAATACCGATAAGTATTTCCATCAGCTTAAATCTCTCGTTGACGACGTTAAGGTTGAGCATACCGTTCAGGGTACGCTTGACGGTCTTCCGGATCTTAACACAGGCGACGAATACGTTCAAAGCAGAGTTATCAGCCTTCTTGAAGAATGTATCGACTGCGGCGTCGACGGCTTCCGCTTTGACGCGGCAAAGCATATCGAAACACCCGAAGACGGCGATTACGCTTCAAATTTCTGGCCTAACGTTGTGAACACCGCAACGGAATACGCGCAGTCAAAGGGCGTTGATCTCTTCTGCTACGGTGAAGTTCTCAACACGCCCGGTAATGACAGAGATATCAAAGCATACACTAAATATCTAAACATCACAGACAATAAAGCCGGTGACGCGACATTATACTGCGTTGTAAACAAAATGCCGGAAAAACTTGTGAAATCTCAGAACTACACTTATGACGATGACCATTCGAACTATGTACTCTGGGCTGAATCACATGATACATACATGGGCAATTCGGGTTCTGCGATCAGCAATACGGCGAACGTTTCAAATGAGGATATCGCTAAAGCATGGGCTGTTATCGCTTCAAGAAGCGATTCTCAGTCGCTCTTCCTCGCGCGTCCCGGTCTTCTCATGAGTCAGGCAGGCGACTCTTCATGGAAAAGCACGGCTGTCAGCGAGATAAATAAATTCCATAACAAATTCATAGGCACTTCCGACAGCGTTTACAGTGAAGAAAGCGTTGTTGCCGTTCAGAGAGGCGACAGCGGTATCGTTCTCGTAAATCTCGGCGACAGCTCCGATGTTTCTCTCACAACCCAGGGCATGGCTGACGGAACATACACCGACTCGATCACAGGAAATACATTTACCGTGGCAAACGGAACTATCTCCGGAAGCATCGGTTCAACCGGTATAGCGGTAGTTTACAGCGGCGCCGAAACAACTCCGAGAGCTAAGTTCTCAAAAGAGGACTCGTCATTCAAGACCGACACAATGAAATTGACTATCGAACTTGAAAACGCAACCTCGGGAACATACAGTATCGACAACTCGACTCCCGTTGAATTCACGGGATCTACAACCATAACTATCGGTGAAGGCGTTGCAGTCGGCAGCGTTATCACTGTCACAGTAACCGCAACGGACGGAAAGAAAACAACAACAACCACGCATAAATACACAAAAGAAGAAGGAAACAATTCCGGAGTTTTCGTTTACTTCGATAATGCAAAAAGAAACTACAGCAATGTTTTCATTTATGCATATTATGAAATCGTTGATGAAAACAATGAGAAACAGCTTATCGCTCAAAACGGCAGCTGGCCTGGCGTTCTGATGGATTACAACGACGAAAAGGGACTTTATTTCTATGAAATGCCTCAGGATCTCAAAGTCAACGAAGCTAACGTTATCTTTAATGACGGCAACGGAAATCAGACGAAGAGCTATAAACTCACAAGCGACTGCATGATCTACGCTGACGGAAAATTCAAAGATTACAACCCCGACGGCGTAATGCTCGTTTACGGTGATATCGACAACAACGATAAGATCGACGCGGACGACTCCCTTTCGATCCTGAAAGCAGCTGTCGGAATCGAATCATATAACGAGCAGCAGACCGCACAGGCAGACGTTGACAAAGACGGCGTTATCACAGCGACAGACGCACTCAGCGTTCTGAGATATTCTGTCGGAATTGAAGATGGAAACGTTGGTCAGGAGTTCGCTTACGACGGCGAGGTCTCAGACACCGTCAACCCCGACAAACCCGATGATAAGACTGATGACAATGATGTTCCGAGATCGGGCAAGATCTTCTACATCGTTGATAAAGCAGGCTGGCTCTTCAAAGACGGCGCAAAGCTCTGGCTCGTAAACAATGAAACAAATCAGGCGCTTGAAACGACTAAGGAAACTATCGAAGACGACAGTTCACGTTACAGCTATATTGATTTCCCCGTAGGCTGGAAAGATGTTTCGATCTACAGAACCGGCTGGGATCAGGACACCAACGCTCCATACAACACATGGAATATCGGTGAAGTTCCTGATGATAAAAATGCGGTAAGGATCAGCAGCGACACCACTTTTAGATTTATTAACTATGATCCCGAAGCATAACTGAACAGGTTGATATTGACAGATCAATAAAAAGGGTAACCCCCGACAACGGTTTTCCGATGTCGGGGGTTACTTTTTTATATTTATAACTTAAGGCAACGGTGCGATATAGACACTCGATTTGATTTGTGTCTCCGTAAAGTTTTGATCCGGCTCTTTCAAATTAAAGATCCAATTTGTCAAAGCGTTTTATCGAAACATTCATGGAAGCGAGCGTTCCCGTCACATATATTATTATCCCGGCTGCAAAAATAAATATCTGCTTCACGACTCCGTCACCGCTCGTTGCGGTAAGAAATTCCAATCCCGGAATATGATGAAGCGTCTCCGCAATTCCTACAACTATCATTGAGGATACTGCGAATATTACAAAAACCTTTCCGTAATAATACGCAGTCTTAAAGAAGCCGCCTATAAATATTACGTTAAAAAGCGTGTATATTACAAGAACAAATGCAAGAAACGTCAGGTTTGCACTCAGCATTACGTTTTGAACGTAAACCTCTGCATCTCTCAAAACAGTCATTCTTATCGCCGTCACCACCGCACTCACGGTGAAACTCATCATCTGGATACAAACGCAGAACAAATATCTTGCTTTCACGGCGTCGCTTTTGTTTACGGGAAGCAAAACCGTATAGAGAACATCGTTATATTCTCTTGCAAACTGAAATGTGATCTGAATTCCCAGACATACAAAAAATGCGGAAACAAGTATCGGATAACCGGGGATAAATGCCATCAGACCAAACGCCGTAAACAGGTAAGTAACAAGACCTGCCGTTAATTTGAATTCCTTTTTCAATAATGCTTTCATAACTTAAAGCTCCTCCTTTTCAAGATGAACCATGATGGTTTCCAGAGTTGGCTTGCTGACAGATGAACTGTCGAACTTTTTGGCGTCGCTCTCCCTGATAAGAGCAGTGCAGCCGGTTTTTGTTCTGCAAACCCCAAGGAACAGATCGTTATCGGCTTTCTTGTTTGTATCGCTGACGGTGACAAGACGATAGCTGTTGATAAAATCATTCATATCCGCTGTGGCGATAATTTCACCTTTTTTGATATACGTTATTGAATCGGCACATTTTTCAAGGTCCGATGTGATGTGAGTTGAAAAAAGAACAGCCACTCCATTTTCGGCAAGACTCAGAAAAATTTCGAGAAGCTCCTCTCTTGAAACCGGGTCAAGACCGCTCGTCGGCTCGTCGAGGATCAAAAGCTCAGCCCCATGGGATAGAGCGATCGTCAAATGAAACTTGACTTTCATGCCTTCCGAAAGATCGTTCAGACGTTTGTTTTCATCGAGTGAAAACACCTCCAGATAGTGCTTGTAAAGATCATCGTCCCAATTCTCATAGAAACATTTGGTGATGCTGACAATATCCTTGATCGTTTTAAGCTTGTAGTAACTCACTCCTCCGACAGCATATCCGATTCGCTGTTTGATCTCCTTTTCGTTGCCGGAAAAAGGCTTTCCGAAGAAAAAGATCTCTCCGCTTTCGGGGTGAACAAGATTGAGAATTGATTTAAGCGTTGTGGTTTTTCCTGCGCCGTTTCTTCCGATGAAGCCTCTGATCTCACCGCTTCTGATCGAAAATCCGACATTCTTCAGGCTGAAGCTTTCGTAATTTTTACAAAGATTTTTTATTTCCAGGGAATTCATAATGAAGCTCCTCCTTTATACAACAAGTATGAAAAGTATGATTTTGTGTAATTTTATTTTATATCACTTTATAATTAATGTCAATAGATTTTTTAATTTTTCGAAGATAATTTGCATTAATACATAAAAAACAGAGGACACTCGAAAGAGCATCCTCTGAAAACTTTAGATATTAAAAACTTAACGTCAAAAAATTACTTCTTTACGTTGAAAGCTGCGATACCCGGATAAACTGCGCTGTCGCCAAGCTGCTCTTCGATTCTGATGAGCTGGTTGTACTTTGCAACACGCTCGGAACGGCTCGGAGCACCTGTCTTGATCTGGCATGTATTAAGAGCAACAGCAAGATCTGCAATTGTTGTATCTGCTGTCTCACCCGAACGGTGTGAAGAGATAGCTGTGTAGCCTGCCTTATGAGCCATCTTGATTGCTTCGAGAGTCTCGGAAACAGAACCGATCTGGTTGAGTTTGATGAGAATGGAGTTACCTGCGCCGAGAGCGATACCCTTTGAAAGTCTCTCTGTATTCGTAACGAAAAGATCATCGCCAACGAGCTGAACCTTATTTCCGAGTCTTGCTGTCATCTTCTGCCAGCCTTCCCAATCCTCTTCATCAAGACCGTCTTCGATCGAGATGATCGGGTACTTGTCTACGAGAGCTTCCCAATGATCGATAAGCTCATCGGATGTGAATCTCTTTCCGGACTTCGGCTGGAGATAGTGACCAATGCCCAGCTCCTTATCTTTCCATTCGGAGGAAGCTGCGTCCATAGCGATCATGAAATCCTTGCCCGGCTCAAAGCCTGCAACCTTGATAGCCTCGAGGATCTTCTCGATAGCGTCTTCATCGCTCTTGAGCTTGTTGGGAGCAAAGCCGCCCTCATCGCCTACTGCCGTAACGTCGTCCATATCCTTAATAAGCTTCTTGAGTGCGTGGAAAACTTCTGCGCACCAACGGAGACACTCGCTGAATGAAGAAGCGCCTACAGGCATAATCATAAATTCCTGTGTATCAACAGCGCTGTCGGCATGTGCGCCGCCGTTGAGGATATTCATCATAGGAACGGGCAGACGGTTGCCGGTGATTCCGCCGAGGAATCTGTAAAGCGGGATATCAAGAGCTGTAGCAGCTGCTCTTGCGGTTGCGATCGAAACTGCGAGGATCGCATTTGCGCCGAGGTTGGACTTGTCCTTTGTTCCGTCAGCCTTGATCATAGCTGCGTCAACAGCATAGATGTCGGAAGCGTCCATACCAACGATTGTATCATTAATAACAGTGTTGATGTTCTCAACAGCCTTTAAAACACCCTTACCAAGGTATCTTGACTTGTCGCCGTCTCTGAGCTCGAGAGCCTCGAATTCACCTGTCGATGCGCCGCTCGGAGCAGTTCCTCTTGCAACAGTTCCGTCAATAAGAGTAACTTCAGCTTCAACTGTGGGATTTCCTCTTGAATCAAGAATCTCTCTGCCTACAACCTTTTCAATTTCCAAATAGCTCATTTTAGAATACTCCTTTGTTTTAGAATATATAGCCGATCGTAAACAATAAAATCAAATTTTCCGTTTTGAAATATCATTAATTTTACGATCGTCTATTTAGAATATAAACTATTCTTCTTTATTAAGTTAAAATAAAACTAACCGTTTGATGTATACCCTGATACATTCGCTTTGCAACGGAAAAATAAATATATATAATTCCCCTTTTTAACGGGTAAAGAATGTATATTTTGTTAGTTTTTATCCAACCAAAGATATGATACCACATATTAGCACAAAAAGCAAGCATATTTATTATTTATGTTTGTAACAATATTGTTAAAATATTTTGTTTTTTAAGGAAAGACCGGACAGCTTTCAAAACGAACTGTCCGGTCTTTCCTTATTTGCGTTACTAATCACTGGTGCGGATAACAGGACTTGAACCTGCATGAAATTGCTTTCACATGGACCTGAACCATGCGCGTCTGCCAATTCCGCCATATCC
>CACYDE010000246.1 GCA_902773045.1 uncultured Ruminococcus sp.
ACTAACGTATTTCAAGAAAATTTAACGCAGTTCAGGGCAAATTAGACAAGCAGAAATGAAAAGTTATTTATAAACAGTTCCTAAGCTCGGATTCGACAGCAAAAACTATTCTTTACATTGACAACCCACGATAGAATCTATATTCATTGTAATTTTGAGTATAGGAAGCTTGAGTTATTACTCTTACGGTGCCGCCATAACCCCAAATCCTCTTACACAGCCATTCAAAATTGAGGCTGTACAAATCATGCCAGCCTCAATTTTATAAATTACTTTTTTATTGGTTTATCGCTTACGGAAATTTCTCCGTTGTCGTCAATGATAATAAAACTGCCCTTTTTAACTTCGGACGGAATTTCGCTTTTTTCGATCGCAAAAAACTTTTTTTCCTTATCCATGCAAATAACAAAAGTTCCGTCTATTCTGTCAACCTTTAAAGTTCTCAATGTTATCTCTCCTTATTGTAATGAAATTCATCTATCGGTAAAAACGCTTACTCCGTTTCTGTCATCGTAGACGACAAGAATATTCCCCGATCGGTCGGTCCTCAAAATTTCACAGCCGCAATCGAGAATCCGCTTCAAAGCTTTATCGCTTGGAAGAGTATCATTTTCGGAAACAGACAGCAGCGCATATCCGGGTTTAACGGCATTCAAAAATTCTTCCGATGAGGAACCTGCGCTTCCGTGATGACCGACAAGAAGAACGTCTGCAGAAATATCTTTTCCGCTTCTCACGATATCGCTTTCCGCTTTCTGACCTGCGTCTCCCATCAGCAAAGCCGAAAAATTCCCATAGCTTAATTTGACTGCGACAGAATTCTCGTTTGAGGAATTATAGACTTTCGACGGTGAGATCACCTCAACGGAAAGTTCACCAAGTTCTATCATATCGTCTGCATGAGCGTATTCAACTTCAATACCGCGTTCACCAAGCACGGAAAGAAGTTCCCCATAATACTCCGTGATTTCGTAATCTCCGTTTTCACATGTCAGGAATCTGTCGATTCGGACATTCTCCGCTACTTCCGACATACTGCCGATATGATCTTTATCCGGGTGAGTAAGTATTACAAGGTCGAGTTTTTCAACACCTAAACAATCCAATGCTTCAAGGATATCAAACTGAACAAGTTCCCGTCCGCAGTCTGCAAGGATATTTTTCCCTTCGCAGCTGACCAAAACACAATTACCGTTTCCGACATTAAAAGTCATCATTGAAAAAGGATATCGACCGCTCTTTGTATACAGCGATTCGAGATCACTCTTAGAATTCAAAGTCAGCAACAGAACCGCAGACGTAATAATCAGAACGATAATTTTCAAAATGAACGACTGTGAAGCCTTCTCTCTCTTTTTTCTGTTCATGTAATCAGAATAATTAAAAAGAGAATCGAATCCGTCAAAGTCACGCTGCTTACTCATATCGCGTCACCCATCGCTATTCCGCCGAACCCGTAACTTTTCTTTCTATCCACTGCTGTTCGGTCAGCAGAACTTTTCTTGACTTACTGCCTTCGTGAGGTCCTACGATACCCATTTGCTCCATAGTGTCGATAAGACGTCCCGCTCTTGCATATCCCAGTCTGAGGCGTCGCTGAAGAAGTGAAGTTGACGCCTGACCTGCTTCAACAACAACTCTGATCGCTTCGTCAAGCATAGGGTCGGAGTCATCAACATCATCGCTGTCGGAGCTGTCCTTGCCGCCCTTTGTTCCGAGATCTTCGCTGATCTGTTCGATTTGTTCGGTGATCTTATGATCGTATTCCGAAGTGTTGTGACCTTTAATAAAATCGGTTACGGCTTCGATGTCGTCGTCCGAGGAATATCCGCCCTGAACTCGGATAGGCTTGGGCGCACCTACCGGACTGTAGAGCATATCGCCTCGTCCTATCAGCTTTTCTCCGCCGCCCGTATCGAGAATAGTTTTTGAATCTATGTAAGACGCAACCTTGAGCGAAATACGGCTGGGGATATTGGCTTTGATAACGCCGGTAATAACATTGACCGACGGTCTTTGAGTCGCGATAACAAGATGCATTCCGGCAGCTCGCGCTTTCTGAGCCAAACGGCAGATCGAATCTTCGACCTCGCCCGGAGCGACCATCATAAGATCCGCAAGCTCGTCGATAGCGATAACGATCTTTGGCATCTTCTTTTTTGCCTTTGGAGGAACGAACTCTCCGTCGATCACCTCTCCTCCGAGATTCTCGTCGTCTTCAAGCTCTTCCTCGGTCATGCTTTCGAGATTTCTTTCCACCATTTTGTTAAAGCTGTCAATATCCTTGACATTGTACAAAGAAAACTCCTTGTATCTCTCCTCCATCTCGTTGACCGCCCAGTTGAGCGCACCGGCTGCTTTTTTTACATCGGAAACAACGGGAACAAGAAGATGCGGTATCCCCTTGTACTTGGAGAATTCAACCAATTTAGGGTCAATGAGTATCATCTTCACTTCGTCCGGAGAAGCTCTGAAAAGTATGCTCATAAGGATCGAGTTAACACAAACCGATTTACCGGAACCGGTCGTTCCTGCGATCAGCAGGTGAGGCATTTTCGCAAGGTCTGTAGTTATGATCTTTCCTGCTACGTCTTTTCCGAGAACACATTCCAGCTTTTTGGTTTTCATATTTTTCTGGAATTCTTTTGATTCGAGAAGTTCACGAATCGTTACCGAGGTTATGTGTCGGTTCGGG
This sequence comes from uncultured Ruminococcus sp., assembly GCA_902773045.1. GTDB lineage: Bacteria > Bacillota > Clostridia > Oscillospirales > Acutalibacteraceae > RUG592. Next base: position 2,696 of record CACYDE010000246.1, read on the forward strand.
ATCTCTATTCCGATGGCAGGTTTTCCGGGGATAGGCGCTTCCATTCGAACGCCGTCCGCCGCAAGGTTAAGGGCGATATCATCCGAAAGACCCGTGATCTTTGAGATCTTAACTCCGGGAGCAGGCTGGATCTCATATCGTGTTATCGAGGGACCTCTGCAATAACCCACGATTTTCACATGAACAGAAAAACTTTCGAGCGTTTCGATAAGTTTTTTTGCATTTTCTTTAAGCTCGGCTTCCGAGTTTGTATTCTCCTTTTTCCCCTCCGAAAGAAGCTCCACCGGAGGACAAAGATAAGAGTTTTTGTTTCTGACCTTTTTCCTTTCGGGTTCATCTATTGAAACCGTCTGCGGATCGAACTGTTTCTGATCGGGGACAGACTTTTTCGGAGTGACCTTACTTTCGGAAATTTCCTTAGCAGCCTTTGACGCGTCGGCAGAGTAATCACTCTGCATGGTATCCATGAAATCTCCGCCGAAAATATCTTCGAAAAGCTCCTCATCACTGATATTTTCGGGAACCTCGCTTTCTGTTTTAACGAGGTTTATCTGCGAGGCGCTTTTAGCTGATTTATTTTCCGAGGAACGCTTTTTTTCCTTCCTCGGTTCGATCGTTCCGTCGATATCGATATCTATGCTGTAATCATCGTCCGGGGAGGAACTCGGTGAAGCGGCGGAAAGATCCGTGACATCTTCGATTTGGATATCCGGAGCGATATTGTTATTGTTTTCGTTTTCAAATTCTTCCGTTCCGTAAAAATCATCGTCATCTACGGTTGAGCCGGAAGTAAAGACAGGCGACTGAGGAAGCGCATAACGATCTTCTTCACCGGTCGCGGCACTGTGGCTTCCCTCCGAAACATTTTCAAAAAAGTCTCCGTCATCGTCATTACCCGATATATCGTACTCGTCAAAATCATCGTCAAAAAACGAATCGTCCGCGATCCTTATGGGGTGTTTCTGAGCCTGTCGTTTTTTCAGATTCTTAATATATCCCGAAACTGCTCCCGACAGTCTGTGAAACAGATTTGAGTACAGTTCTTTAATATTGATATTAAGAGCAAATATCAGCAGTACGATAAGGATAAGTATTATCAGAATTTTCGCCGGGATAACCCCGAAAAGCTTGACAAAAGGAACACCGAAAAGAAATCCCAGCGCACCTCCGCCTCTGTATTCTATTCCCTCGTCGAAGGTTGTTTTTATCTGAAAATCTCCGCCAAAAGAAAAAATATATATACACGCATTGAGCGCAACGACAAATCCGGAAGCAAAACACGTTCTGAACCAAAGCTTCGGGATCTTGTTTTCGATCATGGTAGCAAAAGCAAGAAAAAGAAGAAGCAAAGGCCAGTACAGCGAAAGCATGCTGAATGTTCCTCTGACAGCATTATGAAGCCAAAGCCAGACCATGTCGCCCTTTATGAAAATAATAGATATCAGAAGAACCGCCGAAACAAACATGATAAGCGATCGGCTCTGTTTGACTGCAAGCTCGTCCTTGGGCTGATCTTTCTTCGGTTTTTCCGATGATTTTTCCGACTTCTCTTCCTGCCGGTTTTTAGGTTTAGGTTTCAGATCGGCTTTTTTTATCCCTATTTTCTTTTTCTTTTCTTCAGCCATTTTTTTCACCTCATCATTGCAAAAGTGACCGGCGCAATGTTTTATCTGTAAAGCAAATCGGAGAATACGCGGTGAATTAAAATATCCCATCGGATCCGGCATATTCCCCGACATTTCATTATTATTAAAGTATTCCGCTTGTGTTTGCGCCGTAACCGTCGGTCACTCCGTCTCCTGCGTTGGGACTGACGAATGAATATCCCATATCCAAAAGGAATATTATCGAAAGAACAATACACAAAATCTTTTTAAATTTGGGATTTATCTTAGAATACAGGCTGTCGAGGACAGGGGCAAAAATATAAGTGAACGACACTCCCGCCAGCCCGAAAACAAGAAGTCCTTCCAGACATATCCTGCCGTGGAGATTCAAGAAATATCCCGAGTAGTCCCACCATTTTTTATCAAAAAATTTCTCCAGCGCCCAGCCTGTTGTATATTCCAGTGTTCCGCAAACTATCACCGTACTCAGAAACATTTTCTGAGGATTCTCTCTGAAAGGCTTCAGAAGCTTCAGAATCACGTATCCCCCTACTCCGTAGATCGGAAGCCACGGACCGTGCATCATTCCTCTGTTGATGTAATGACCTTCATTAACCATGAAAAGAATAACTTCCCAGAACCAGCCTACAAATGAAAACGTAAAGAAAAACATAACGAATGTAATTCCGCTGTAATCTCTTTTATAATCAACATTGATCCATCTTTCAAGCTCAATAAACTCAACCTTGTAGGATTTTTCGGGGTACGCGCTGTCGATAAAAATCGGAAGCGCAAGAGCCGTATCATTCAGAAGAATCGGATTTTCCTCCGCTGTTTTTTCACGCAGCCTGATGTAAAGCTCGGCATTGATACATTCCTGAAAAGGGTTCACAAAAAACATTCCCACGATGCCGATCGTCAAAGTCGAAAGAACGACCCAGCCAAGCATGCTGCAGTCAAGCATGAAGGCATGCCATTTATGCCCCTTCATCATTTTTTTTGAAAGAGAAAAAGCGTCGCTTCTTTTTATAGTGGGATTCTCGGCGAGAATATACGGTATCATAAGATACTCATAATGTTTTATAGCTCCGCCTATTATCGTAAACCACAGAACGTTTGTGATCAAATTTTTAAGGAACATTATTCGGGCAACATTTTTTATCTCTCCCGTTTTAAAAACAAAAAATATTTTTTCGACCCCGGTTTCTCCGTATCGCCTCTGTTCAAGGAAATACCTGTTCTGACCCACACGAAGAGGATTAACAAACAATACAGTGAAAACAAGGAAAAATATCGAAACAAGGAAAACTATGATAGATTCCTGTATTTTCCCCTGAAAAAGTATCTTGTTCGCGCCGCTGAAAAAGCCGTTCAGAACGGAGCCTGTATCGGCGATCTCATTGACAAAAACAGAAAGATAACCCTTCGTGTATCGTGCCTTGACGGTGTCCTGGATATCCACGTCCAATATATTGCGTTCCGTTAAAATGCTGTCTATTGTATCGAAAGCCGTGCTGCTGGTCAGTCCCACTCTTTCGGAAACGACGCTGCTGGTCGAACGGAAATCTATCAGCTCACTCCCTCCTCCGTAGGAAGACGCATAGCTGTAACCTCCGTGAAACAACATTCCAACAAGGAAAACTATCAGGACATTAACGAACCAATGACGTTTCAAAGCCTTTACGGCGTCGGACTTCACTTCTTTTATCGTCCACATTACAACACACCCCAACCGCTATCAGCCGAATGTGAGCGGAGCGCCGCTGAAAAGATTCGTTCCGGAAGACAGTTCTATGACCCCGATAATGATAACAGCTATTCCGACAACGGCAGTATAAGCCACAAAAACGCTTGTTCTGTCTTTTGCAAGCATCCATTTAAAAAGCTTGATCGCAAAAAAACCTACGATCATGGCTGCGATCATTCCTGCGACCATCGCAGGAATTCCCACCTGTAGAGTGTCCTGCGTTCCCTGAGCTTCAAAAGCATCTTTTCCTTCAAGCAAAGCCGCCGCAAGGATCGACGGGATCCCGAGAACGAATGTGTAGTCAAGAGCGACCTGCTTATTGACTCCGCGAAGTTCACCCATAGCAAGAGTAGAACCTGAACGTGAAAGACCGGGAAAAATTGCAGCGAGACACTGAGTGACGCCGATACAAACCGCGTCGATCGTTTTTAATCTGCGGCGTCCCTGATTTTTAAGACTGCCCGAGTGAGCGGATCTTTCGGAAGCATTTTCCATAGCCTTGATCCCGACCCACAAGAGAATACTCGTTGCAAGAAGAGCAAATCCTGTTATAATGAAATATCCGGTATTGCCCTGCCATATCTCCGCGATATCTTTTCCGTTGATCCCCTTCGCGCCGGGGATCGGAACAAAAAGCAGAAACAGCGGCAGCAGTCCTATCACAAGCATAACGAGAAGATTTTTGTCGCCGCTCATCTGACTCCATCTGAAATTTCCCGTAAATACATCTTTGACAAGACCCAAAAAAGCCTTGATAAGTCTGATAATGAGTTTATGATAAACAACACAAACAGCAAGGAGCGTTCCGACATGCAGCATTACGTTGAAAAAAAGATTCCCTTCCATGTCGATCCCCATTATGTGCTGAAAAATAGTCAGATGACCGCTGCTGCTGACGGGAAGAAATTCAGTCAGTCCCTGAACTATTCCGAGTATAATAGCCTGTATGATATTCATTATGTATTCCCCCTATGTGAACTGTAGTACGGCGCACACATCATCGGCGCAATACGCTCGTTTATTACTGATGTATATGTACGTCAAACGGTAAAAAATTCACCGACCGATACCGGTTATCGTCTGAAAGCGGATGGATATCCAAAAGGAAGGATAGGAAAAATCCCGAAAGTCAGACCCTGCTGCACCCGAAACTCAAAACATATTGCTCTCCGGGTGAATGCTTTATATGTTATCGTGCAAAGCGAAATCCGCATCCGAAGCTTAGTTGCAGCCGGTCGGAATTCAATTCTGAAGATTTACTGCCGGTCAGGCGATAATCAGTAAAAGTCTGTCAAACATTCGCTCATTTATCCGATGTTTGAAACAAAACAGAAAGCCAAAAAGTTACTTGGGAATCACTGATCGGGCGCTTGATCTAAGATCCTGTTTAGTATCTCTCACAAGCATTTTTTCGGCAAATTTTGCTGATCTCTGCATCAAAAATACTTGCAAATTTTCCTGCGGCTTTTTTCTTGAGCTCAGCAAAATTATATTCGAAAATCTGCCCACGTCAAGACACTAAACAACCTCTAATCAATACTTCCCTTGTTTTCTTCGATCATTTCGCGAAGTTTTGAAAGTGCAAGACTGAGATCTCCCACACTGTCGATCAGTCCGACTTCCACGGCTCTTTCCCCTTCAAGAACCGTTCCGACGTCCATCACAAGCTCCCCCGTAGTCATAACAAGATCATTATAGGCTTCGGCGGATATTTTTGAATTTGACGACACAAAATTATTTATCCGCTGCTGCATTCGCCGAAAGTATTCAAACGACTGTCTGACTCCAAGCGTAAGCCCCGTTGAACGAACGGGGTGGATCGTCATTGACGCACTTGGTGCGATAAAGGAATATTTAGCCGCAACCGCCAGCGGAACTCCGATCGAATGACCTCCGCCGAGAACAAGAGATACCGTAGGTTTTTTCATTCCTGCCATAAGCTCCGCCAGCGCAAGACCTGCTTCGATATCCCCTCCGACTGTGTTGAGTATCACAAGAAGTCCTGCGATCTCGCGGCTCTCCTCGATCGCAACAAGCCGAGGGATAACGTGCTCGTATTTAGTGGTCTTGTTCTGAGGCGGAGATTCGATATGCCCTTCTATCTCCCCGATAATTGTCAGACAGTGGATCTTTCGGGAATCATCTTCAACGATGACGGTGCCGCTTTCTTCGATATCCTCGGTGATCTCATCGAAACTCTCATGAGTCTTTTTTTCGCTTTTATTTCCCTTCTTCTTTTTATTGTCAAAGAAAACATCATTTTCCGAATCATGAATGTAACTTTTCAATCAAATACACCTCCAAAGGATAATATCCCCAAAAGGCATATTTTCATACATTTTACATTATATCATTATTGGAATAAACAAACAAGACAAATTTTAAAAAAAGTTGCAATTTTTTTATTTTTGAAAGCATTGTCCGTAATTTTTTTGTAACTTTGTTAAAAAACTATACATTTTTCATACCTCATCATAAATGCTGAGATCAAAAGTTTTTTTACTCTCCTCTGCTGTATGATCTATGAAATACATAATTTTTTCACACACCGAAAAAACAGGCACGGACAGGATCCCCCAAAGAACACTATACATAGGACAGATGATTCCCATAACATTAAATTTCTCTTCGGAATAATCCCATATATTCATTTTTAACAGGTAATTAAATACTATTCCAAAAATAAATTCCACTCCGGTTATAACGGCGGAGCCTGCCAGAGCGCGGTCAAGGATGCTCATCTCGGGGAATCTGCTGTATATCCCGAACATTATCACAAAACATATCCCACCCGCAGCGATCATAGTCCAATGAGTTCTGCCTCTCCAGCAAAGTTCTATCAATCCGTATGCCAAGCCGCCGGTAACAAACAATATCAAACTTAAACGAAGTCTGTTCATAAAAAATCACCGTCACTATTATTAGCAACGGCGACAAATATATTCTATAATTCACAAGCTGAGTTTATCTGTAGTTTCAAGATCCCCTATTATGTTTATTCTTTACTTTCATCATCGGAATCTTTTTCTATTTTCCTTATAATCAGCTTTGCTATTCTGTTATCCTCCATCTCAACGACCTTGACTGAAAGTCCGTTGATCTCGAGCGTTTCCTTCTTTTCGGGAATGATCCCAAGCTGCTCAAGAACCCAGCCGCCGACCGACTGACTCGTAGTTTCGACCTCTTTTTCCGGGATATCAAACAATTCAAGAAGGTCGTTGAGCTGCATATCTCCGCTGACCTCATAACAATCATCGGAAATTTTTCTGCATTGAAGCTCGATCTCCTCGTCCTCGTCCCAGATCTCACCCACCAATTCTTCAAGCAGATCCTCCATAGTCACGATTCCGAGCATTCCTCCGTATTCATCGGCGACTATCGCGATATGAGTCCGCTTCCTTTTGAAGTCGGACAGAAGCGCGGAAAGTTTTCGTGTTTTATAGACAAAAAACGGCTGCTGCATCAAATCGGCAATTTTCGGATTTTCACCTTTGGAAACTCTTTCAAGATAATCTCTTGTGTGAAGAATACCTACTATATTATCTATACTGTCCTTGTAAACAGGGATTCGGGAATATCTTTCGGTTATAACAAATTTTCTGATCTCGTCTTCATCGTCATCTATATCTATCGAAACAACGTCCACTCTCGGAGTCAGAATTTCAAGAACAGTCTTTTCGTCAAATTCCAGCGCAGACTGAACCATCTCGCTCTCCGCTTCTTCAAGCACGCCTTCCTCTTCGATTGATTCGATGATATATTTCAGTTCGTCTTCCGTCACGGAAGGAGTGTCCTCCGAAGAACCCGTCAGCTTTAACGAAAGCGAATTGATCTTGATAAATAACGCCGACAGCGGAGTGAGAATGACCATAAGAAAATATACTATCGCCGAAAACGAAGACGCAAGTTTTTCCGAATTCTGCTTCGCATAGCATTTAGGAATGATCTCACCGAATGTGAGAATTATCAAAGTCAGAACGCCGGTACTGACGGCAGCTCCGTAATTTCCCAAAAGATCGGTACATAGTATTGTTGCAACGGAGGAGGCTCCGATATTGACAATATTATTTCCTATGAGAAGCGTTGTGATCGTCTTGTCGTATTTATCGAGAAATTTCAAAGCTGTCTTACTTCCCTTGACATCTTTTTCTTCCATATTTTGCAGCCTTGCTCTGCTGCATGAACTAATGGCAGTCTCCATCGAACTAAAAAAGGCAGACAATACAACCATTATAGCTATAGCCACCGCCATTATAATATTCTGCATAATATAAAATTCCCTCCAGAAAAGAACGGTTACAATTTTTTAACTTTATTATAATAGAATACTATATAATCAAGAAATTATAATTGTTTAAAAGAATTTTAACAATGTTTATTACATAAAATGCATCAATTGGGTTAATTTTCGCGCAGCCCTCGGCTTCAATCAAGATATTTTCATATAATGATGACGCAGAAAAACTGATATTGTTGCTTTCTTTAAAAATGTTTATAATACTCTCCAATGCCTGATTTTCAGATATATAACATAAAAAAGGACTGCCGATAAAGACAGTCCTTCACTAACTTTTTTTGAATAAGCAAACCCAACGGGCAAATTACTTAATCTCAACCTCAGCCTTAACCTCTTCGAGCTTAGCCTTGATTGCCTCAGCGTCGTCCTTGGAAACAGCTTCCTTAAGCGGCTTCGGAGCTTCATCAACGATAGCCTTAGCTTCCTTAAGACCAAGACCTGTGATCTCACGAACAACCTTGATAACCTTGATCTTCTCAGGGCCGGCTGACTTAAGAATAACGTCAAACTCTGTCTTCTCCTCAGCAGCAGCAGCGCCCTCTGTCGGAGCAGCAACAGCAACAGCAGCAGCAGCGGATACACCAAACTCATCCTCTACAGCGTGAACAAGCTCGGAAAGCTCGAGAACTGTGAGGCCCTTCAACTCTTCAATAATAGCAGTAATCTTCTCAGATGCCATGGTAATTTACCTCCAATTAATAAAAATAATAATCAAATCAATGAAATCCGAAGCTTAAAATCAAGCCTCAGCAGGTGCTTCAGCACCCTCGGCAGCCTTCTTTGCAAGACATTCTTCAACGCCGCCGTTATCAACGATAGCCTGTACTGCACGAGCAAAGCTTGCGATAGGAGCGTTAAATGCGTTGCATACTGTAGCAAGAAGAACATCTCTTGTCGGCAGTTTAGCAAGGCTGGAAATCGTATCAAGACCGATAACCTCACCCTCGAGGTAGCCGCTCTTAATTGTGAAATCCTTATTTGTGTCTGCGAACTTTGAAAGGATTCTTGCAGCAGCAGTGTGATCCTCAGTGCTTGTAGCGAGAGCTGTTGTTCCCTCGAGAACAGCATTAAGATCTTCAAGACCTGCTTCTGTTGCAGCACGGGAGAGCAATGTGTTCTTTACAACAGTATACTTAACACCTGCCTCACGCAAATCCTTTCTGAGTTTAGTATCGTCAGCAACGTTGATACCCTTATAGCTTACAACAACACCTGCAACGGAGTTCTGCAAACGCTCGGTAAGAGCAGCAACGACTGCTTTCTTTTCATCAAGAACCTTCTGACTTGGCAAAATCAATTCACCTCCGATAATTATTCAAACAAAAGAGCCTTTCCCACAGAAAACACCGAAGGAAAGGCAGATCAAAATCACATTGAAACGCACATCCTCGGCAGGCGGGAAACCCTTTACACAATTGAAATTGTACCTGCTGTCTTTGGAACAGCTTGTATATTATATCACATTAACGAGAATGTGTCAAGTGTTTATATCCAAAAATCAAGCCTGGAATTTGCTCGGATTGATTCTTACGGACGGACCCATTGTTGATGCAACGGCGCAGGACTTAACGTACTGACCTTTTGCAGCAGCCGGCTTTGCTTTAACGATAGCGCCGAGGAGAGTGTCGAAGTTCTCCTGAAGCTTCTCAACGCCAAACGAAGCCTTTCCGATCGGGCAGTGGATAATGTTTGTTTTGTCAAGACGATACTCGATCTTACCTGCTTTAGCCTCTTTGATAGCCTTAGCGATATCAGGAGTAACCGTACCTGCCTTCGGGTTCGGCATCAAGCCGCGGGGACCGAGGATCTTACCGAGACGTCCTACAAGACCCATGCAGTCGGGAGTTGTGATGAGAACGTCAAAATCCATCCAGCCTTCCTGCTGGATCTTCTGAGTCATATCCTCTGCGCCTACATAATCAGCGCCTGCTTCCTTAGCGAGAGCTTCGTTGTCGCCCTTGCAGATCGCAAGAACTCTTACGTTCTTACCTGTTCCGTTGGGAAGAACGATAGCGCCTCTGACCTGCTGGTCAGCGTGTCTTCCGTCAACGCCGAGCTTCACGTGAACCTCGATAGTTTCATCGAACTTTGCTGTTGCGGTCTTGATGACCGTTTCCAAAGCCTCGTTAGTTTCATAAAATTTTGATCTGTCGATCTGCTTTGCGCTGTCGACATACTTCTTACCGTGTTTCATTAAATTTCCTCCCTATTGAGTGGTAATGGCGGATTCTGTCCTCCCACCCGGGTTTCAGTCAGTCAATTAG
>CACYDE010000247.1 GCA_902773045.1 uncultured Ruminococcus sp.
TAAGTGATTCTAAAATTTCGGAATTTTTTACAGACTATCAAAATACTATTCGGAGGTTTTTGAATGAAAACAATACAAATAAGCAAAAGCCGCAGGTTTTTAGCCGCTGCTGATATTGCGGCGCTAACTAATATACCCGTGCTCCTTTGCGCAAAAATAGGTCCTATGCTCCTATGGATACTAATTATGACGGCTTTATCAATTTATTATATATTTATAAACATAAAGCCTTCAAAAATCAGATCTCCGCTTCGGCGTCTCAATTTTATGTATAACGGACGCGAGCTTCTCGTCATCTTTTTATGGAGTTTTGTTTTCAACATTACATCGGCAATATTGTGGAAAACTTTTTTTGATCCCGATCTCACCGAAACGATATTATTTTTAGTATCATTTATTTTAACAGGGATCATCGTTGTCTTCAACGGAGTTATGCGTTTAATGACATCAAGCGCAAGGCTGGGAATAGTTCAGAGAGTTTTGATAATTCTTTTTTGGTGGGTTCCTGTTGTAAATATTTTTATCTTCCAAAAAGCCGCAAAAACAGCTTACAATGAATTTGAGATAGAAACAGAAAAATATGAACTCGACTCCGTCAGAAAAGAAAACGAGATCTGCAAAACAAAATACCCCATTCTTATGGTTCACGGAGTATTTTTCAGAGATCTGAAATTCTTCAACTATTGGGGACGAGTTCCGAAAGAACTCATAAGAAACGGCGCGGAAATATACTACGGAAATCAGCAGTCCGCCGCAAGCGTGGAAAAATCGGCGGAGGAACTAAAAAACCGCATTACGGAAATAATCGAAAAAACAGGCTGTGAAAAAGTCAACATCATCGCTCATTCCAAAGGCGGTCTTGATTCAAGATATGCAGTTTCCTGTCTCGGAATGGCTAAGTACGTAGCGTCGCTTACAACAGTCAACACTCCTCACTGCGGCTGTGAATATGCGGATTTTCTTCTGAAACGTTCTCCCGCTTCTTTTAAGAAGTTTATCTCTGAAAGGTATAACTCCGCGCTCAAAAAGCTTGGAGATCCAAATCCCGACTTTCTTTCGGCAGTCCATGATCTGACAACCGAAAGAGCGCAGATATTAAACGAAAAAATGATCCCTGTCGGTGGCGTTTTCTGTCAGAGTGTGGGTTCAAGAATGAAGAAAAGCTCAAGCGCACCCTTTCCTCAAAATCTGACTTACAGACTTGTCAGACATTTCAATCGAATTGACAACGACGGTCTTGTTGACACAGAATCAATGAAATGGGGCAGCAGGCATATCTTCTTTGAACCTAAATCAAAGAGGGGAATTTCTCACGGCGACATGATCGACCTTGCGCGTGAGGATATCCCCGGCTTTGACATAAGAGAAGAATACGTTAAAATTGTAAGCGACTTGAAATCATTGGGATACTAAAAAATACCCCTTTATACTGTTTTATCCATAATGCAGTTTTCAGCTGTAATAAAATTTACAAGTTGGGCATATAATGGAAAATGTATAAGGGGGTATTTATATATGATGAATAATTACAATCGCAATTCAAGAAACCGATCACGTTCCGATCAGCCGATGAAAAAAACGGATACATCTCAATCCAATGCTCAGCTTGATCGCCTCGCCGACATTGCCGGACAGCAGCTTAACACCTCTCCTCAGCAGCTGAAAAACGCGGTTCAAAACGGAAATATCCAGAATATCCTTTCCAAAATGCCGCCTTCTCAGGCTCAGCAGATTCAGAAAATCCTCTCCGACGAAACCGCCGCAAAAAAACTTCTCGACTCGCCGCAAGCACGGGAACTGATAAGGAGACTGTCAAAAAATGAGTGATCTTTCCTCTCAGATCAACAGCATTCTCAGCGACCCCGATATGATGGAACAGATCAAAAGTCTCAGCGGACTTTTTGGTCAGCCGGCAAATCAAAAAAACTCCGGTCCGGAAAATAAAATTCCCGATATTTCACCTCCTCCGTCCGCTCCCCCTCAGCTTGATATCCCCGGAGCAGACGGTATCGGAACGGTAATGAAAATTATGCCCTTGCTGAACGAATTAAAAAAAGATGACGAAACAATAAAGCTTCTCTATGCGATAAAACCGTTCCTCAGTCCGCACCGTCAGGAAAAGCTTGAAGAAGCCATCAGGCTGCTGAGGATCATGAGACTGATCCCCATTCTCAAATCCAACGGTCTTTTCGGACTGTTTTAATCAGCTTTCTATAAACATGGGGGCATATTGCTATGAATGAATCAAACAAATCACAAACTGACGCTATGGGGCGTTCAAGGGAAAATTTCAGCCGCCGTTCGCCTTCTTATATGCCAAATTCCTTCCAATCGGGATATAACAATACCAACATAAAAATCTCCCCGTCAAACGACGTCAAGAATATGCGTCATGCTCGCCAAGATGAAAATCGAGTAAACCGAGCCGACGAACATGAAGCACTTTCGGAACAAAACCGGATCGACACACAATCGGAAAAAAATCTTTCGCAAAAGTCCTCTGATCCCGAAAATATCTTTAATCTTCTTTTCGCCGATAAAGAGCGAACGCTGATAATTCTTCTCATCGCACTGTTAAATGAAGAAAAAACCGACCCTGCGCTCATGCTGGCGCTTATGTATCTTATAATAGATTAAGCTCTCAACTTATTCCTCAGCACAAAGCGGATCTGTTAAGGACATTTATTATCTTAACAAATCCGCTTTGTTTTTCGGGAAAATGAGATATAACGAACGACAAAGATATGGCGAAAATTTTGCATAGCAAGAAAGAACGAAACCATACTGAGATATGCCACGGAAAAATTATTACAGGCTTTCAAAGAAAAAAGCTCGGAATACCGAAATATTCCAAGCTTTTTGAGTCAATTATCCGAATCACCGGAAAATGACAGTTGTTTTCAGAAATGAAATTCATCAAAATCATTAATACCAAAAATATTATTTAGTCATAAGCTTTCTGACATATATAACAATCAAAAGAACGCTTGCAAGAAGGAAAAAAGAATAAAGGGCTGCATTTCCTGCTCTCGTTTGGGTCGTATCTATACTGTACGACGTAAGTATCAAGCCGTTGGATGCAAGGTCAATATCGCTGAAATAATCTTCAAGAAGCTGATCGAGATCATCTCCGTTTGTTTTCAGCTGACCTGTAAGTACAATAGGTTCTATTTCCTTATCCGAAAGAAAATCTTCGGTTTTGCTGTTAAATTCATCTATTTTCGATTTTTTTCCTATTTCGGCAGATATAATGATATTAGACTCGGTCATCATAGCAAACTCGTGAGTTTTTCCGGGCAGCGGAATAAAGCTGTAATAAGACTGGATCTCTCCGTAACTGCCCATCGGGTAATAACATTCGTATGTAACAAATTTTCCGCTCGGAAGCTCCTCTCCGTTTGTGAGAACTTCGTTCAAATTCACCGTTTTTCCGGTGAAAATGTATTCCGCATCACCTACAAACATCAATATTGACATCGCAACAGCCAGTAATCCCACAATTACCATCAAAACACTTCTTAACTTTGACATAATTTTACCTCCTGATAATCTTCCCAATAACAATAATCGCACCCGAAATTTCGGATGCGAAAACTGCGGATCTTCACCGCTGGCGTTCCCGGGCGGATTCGAACCGCCGGCCTTTCGCTTAGGAGGCGAACGCTCTATCCTGCTGAGCTACGGAAACGTGTCTTCATAGGCAGGACGTCAAAACCCTGCCTATGTTATGATATCACAAGTATATCCTGCTTGTCAAGTCATCAAAAAACAAATTCATGGGAATCAATTTTTTTGATTTATTAAGAAACCTTTGATTAGGAACTGTGAAGAAATAAATTTTCAATTTATGCTTAGGATAATTTGTTCTGAACAAGGCAAATTTTTGCAGCAATACTAACGTA
>CACYDE010000248.1 GCA_902773045.1 uncultured Ruminococcus sp.
ACACAAAAACACCTTGAAATACGCCCGAAGGAAGTGCCCTTGGGGTACGTCAGTATTCCTGCGGTGCTTTTATGCACTCTGCCGAAAAAATCTACTGCGCATCTTCGGTACAATCTTTGTGCGGTATTGCCTTAACTATAGAGATATAGCTTTGCTAAACTTGTAATTTATTGCGCAGAATATCAGTTCATCACTCAAATATACACCAACGATCACTGTTACAGTTCAACATTGTTCTTTATAAGCAGTTCCCTTGCGCTTTCAACCGAATCGACTCCTGTTGCATTCTTGATCGGTGCAAATTCCTTCTCTCTGTCGACTTCAAACGGCAGGCATGATGAAAGCTGATGGATCATGTCAAGTACGAGCTGCTCGAATTTAAAGCCATTTGGTTCGGTCGGCTTGACCGATTCTCCGTTTTCATCTATGTAGGGAATCTTCTTTTTAACAATATGAAGCGGCATTTTATCGTCTGTCACTTTTGAAAGCTCGCTTACGCGGAAAAGATAGTTGAGTATGACCCCGTAATTATAGGCGGGATCTCCGTTTTCGTCTTTAGCGTCCATCATTTCTTTCGAAAGCTCATAGTATTCAACGATCGACGGCTTCCCGTCTTCAAGGCACATAACCCCTACTTTCTCATCGGGCGCTGCTTTCCTCACGACCTTTGAGCCGACCGAAACGTTAGAATTGATCGTTGCTCCAACAAAAACAGGGTCACACATACGCTGAAGAACGTTGTCAACGGCAAAAATGTTGATCCACTCGATTCCCTCACGGTCAAGGATCTTATCAAGTCCTGCGCGCACCATCGACGAATACCACCCTGCATTGCCGTTGGGAGATGTAGAAATGCGATCCTTCGCTTCCATATACAATTTTCCGTCAAAATCGCATGCCGGAGCCATATCCTGCTTAAAAAAAACGATCCTGTCTTTTTTGTAACCGAAATAATCATGCTCTTTGAGAAAGGCTGTTGTCGCATCGTGATTCTTCTCACTCGTCATTATAAACAACATGATCCATGTTCCGGTTTCCTTAACTACGTCCAAAAGATTTAAAATAATTCTTTCAAAGATGTATACAGGCTTTGTAATACCAACATTAAACATCCCCTTGGGATCATCGGAGCCGAGACGTGTCCCCATTCCTCCGGCCAACAGCAAAGCGGCTACCTTGCCGGATTTGATAGCCTCGACCCCAATATCATGAAATTCCTGCCCGCACTGTTCTATCTCGGAGAGCTGCATAGCTGCAAGCGGCGAGAACGTTCCACGCGTTGCATCTGCACCCTTGCCTAACCTTGACAAAACAGAAAAATCCGTTTCTTCAACTTGTTTTAAAAGTGACACTCTCTGCTCATCGGAAAGCTTGTCATAGTATTTAAAGATGTGCTGCTGTCCCAACTTTGCCATCTTATCTTTTGCTTCTTCGTAATTCATAAAAAATTCGTATGATAGAGTAAAGTCTATATCACACTTCTCCTTTCCAAAAATTTGGTATAATTTATTCGGCATCAGGTGATACCGCTCGCAAACCTATGTGTTATTTTTAATTAATCTTGTTGGATATTTTTATTATTGATTTTTCACAGCCGGTCATGCATGTAAAAAGTGTATCAAATGTACATAACCATGTCAACCCATTGAATAAAAACTTTTTGTAAACTCACTGCAAACAAAATTACAAAAAAACTTTTTATCATGTTACCATAGAAAAATAAAAAAAGCAATGGATTTTGTGAAATTAATCAAAAGAAGTACAAATATGAAAAAGCAGTATAAATCTTCTCCGATCATCTTTTTCTGTAATTATCTTACACACCAATAACAGCCATCAACACGAATGCCGACAGAACGATCAGATGATAACAATACTTATTCACTCACAGCAAAAAGCTGTCAAAATGCGCAAAAGGGGCTGATGCAAATCAATTAAGACAATTATTATCATTTCAGTTTTGCATATTGAAACGAACTACTTCAAAATATTGACTATAATAGAATTTGAACAGAGAAATCCTTTTCTTGTCAGCTTTATTCCGTTCCCGTCAATGACTATCAGCTTTGTACTTTTCAATTTTTCTGCATTTTTTACGTATTTTTCGGGAAAATCATAACCAAAATATTCTTTGAATTTATGAAAATCAAGA
Organism: uncultured Ruminococcus sp.; assembly: GCA_902773045.1. Lineage (GTDB taxonomy): Bacteria > Bacillota > Clostridia > Oscillospirales > Acutalibacteraceae > RUG592. The sequence continues at coordinate 2,153 of CACYDE010000248.1, forward strand.
CCTTCATTAAGTCTCAGAACCATTGCAATATATTCTTCTTCATCTCCCCCGCAGCCGTCAGCTGTCTTTATATCGTGATAAAAATTTTCAAATGAACGATCATAGAAGAATCTTTTCTTGTCAATAAAAGAATGTGCAGACGAACCGATGCCAAGATATTCTTCACACCGCCAGTATTTTAAATTGTGACGGCTTTCAAATCCGGGTTTTGAAAAATTCGAGATCTCATATTGCTTGTATCCGAGATTTTCAAGTTTGTCAGCCGTATATTCATAGAAGTCACAGACGGTGTCTTCATCGGGAAGATCAAGCGTCTCTTTCATGTTATAATACGGAGTTCCCTGCTCAATTTTCAGAATATATGCTGAAATATGCGTCACATCAAGCGCCGAACAAAAATTAATACTGTTTTCAAGCGTTCTGAAACTCTGACCACTGATTCCAAGCATAAGATCAAGGGAAATATTATTAATACCGCTTTTTCTGATCTGATCGACAGCTTTTGAAACTTCTTCGGCATTATGTTTTCTTCCGAGTTTTTTAAGTTCGTTTTCATCGGCGGATTGAAGTCCCATGGAAACACGGTCGATCCCGAAGTATTTAAGCATTTCAAAATCAAGTTTTTTCGCCGATTCGGGATTTATTTCAATAGTTGTTTCACGCGACTGTTTTCCAAAGCTTTTCCAAACGGACTTCAATACAGTCACGATTCGTTCGGTTCCGAGAAGACCGGGAGTACCTCCCCCGAAGTAAACTGTATCAGCGATGAATTTTCCGTGGTTTGACATCAGCCTTTGATTAAGGTAAAAAATATATTCGTCCATCTTTTCGCTGCTGTTTTTCACCGAATAAAAATCGCAGTAAGGACATTTTCCGTTACAAAAAGGAATATGAATATAAAGTCCGATTTTTTTCATTTATAATCCACTCTCCTGAATGATGCTTACTCTTTATAAAAGGGGACGGGCAGAAGTACATGTACTTCTGCCCAGTTTGGAAGGTATATGAAAATTAGTAGAACGCTTAATTGACTTATCTATATTATAATATCAAATTGTTGCGAAATTATGAACATTTCGATAATTTCTTTTTTTCGGAAGATTCCTTCAAATCCGGGATTTTTTAGAAATATTTATATTAAAAATAACTATAGCAATCCAAATAAATAGACGGACAAAAGGAGACGATGCCGGTGAGTGCAGAGCAAGGCGGAGGACGAAGGCATACTG
>CACYDE010000249.1 GCA_902773045.1 uncultured Ruminococcus sp.
CAAGAAAATTTAACGCAGTTCAGGGCAAATTAGACAAGCAGAAATGAAAAGTTATTTATAAACAGTTCCTTAGTCTGATTTCGCTGATGGAAGTTTATTTTCTACACTGATTTGCTGCGTCAGCGACCAAAGGCTTTGCCTTTGGAAACCGCCAACTTTTGAAAAAGTTGGATCAAAACTTAAACATTGTTTTTAATAGCATAACGAGTTGAATTAGATGAAACTAACTCATGCGTATTATATACCTGTTTTGTCAATTTGTCAACATTTGGGTTTCACGGTTTTTGAACGAATTAATGAGATGAAGCCGCTTGGTCCGCCTTATTTTCTTGCCACGAGGTGCAGTCGGAACTTTTTCGCTCTCTCAAGTTTTTCGACCTTTAGTTCCGATTTTTCACAGAATTCGGCAACTTTTTTTAATGAGTATGCCGCAACGTCACCGTGACCCATAAGATTCGCAAGCGGCATTTCCGTGTGATTCATCAGCCAAAGTACCGGTGCTGGTGCTGTGTAATCCTGTAGTATAAGCCGCCCGTTTGGACGCAGAACTCGCTTTACGCTGTCAAAGAATTTCTGCGGATTCGGGTAATGGTGAAAGCTGTTGGAACAGATGACCGCGTCAAAGGAATTGTCCTCAAAGGGTAAGTTTTCACAATCTCCGACTATCCATCGAACTCCTTTAAGTCCTTTTGCCGATGCTGCCTCGATCATTTTCGGTGTAATATCGATCCCTGTATAGTGCTTGGTCGGGTCTTCTTTAAAAAGAAGTGATATCATCGGGCCCGTTCCGCAGCCGCAGTCGAGCAGATCGGTGTAATTTTCCTTTCCAAGCTCGCCCGATATATACGGATAATCATCTTTGCACATTTCATAGATCCCTGCGCTGCCGCTCTCGTATATATCAGCGGCTTTTGTAAATTCCTTTATAGTAAGTTCCTTGTATTGTTTTTCGGTTTTCATTAAATTTACCTCCTCAATTTTTATGACAGTTTCAGATTTAACAAATATCGTGTTTCAGATGCTTTTGTGGTACCATCAGTCGAGTGTTCGTTGTGTTGCACTAACCATTTTTTCCTGTTACCGAATATTTCCACTTATGCAGTGAGCAGATTACCGTTAAAATCATTCTTGTCGACACTTCACAAAGCGGATAGCTTTTACTTCCGGTTATAAGTGTATCCTCGAACCGTTATAATTTTTCCGTATAAATCACTTTTAATTGATTATATCATTTTTATTTTTGATTGTCATTAATAATTTGTTTACGGGTTCAAAAAAACTGTAAAAAATACTTCTCTCCCTTTACATCGATCAAAAATTATGGTAAAATAAATTTATAATTATAAACTTTCGGGGCGGGGTGAAATTCCCCACCGACGGTGAAAGCCCGTGAGCGTCTGATACACTCCTTTGAAAATGGTATTCGTTTGGCGCTGATTCGGTGAAATTCCGAAGCCGACGGTAAAGTCCGGATGAAAGAAAGTGTTTTGCGGCTTTAATGCTTTTGCAATTTCTCGCCCTGTGGATAAATTTCCCCAGGGCGATTTTGTTTTCGGGAGGGACGTTTAATGAACGACAGAGATTTTATGAAAAGAGCAATAGAGCTTGCCAAAAAAGGGATCGGCTTTACTGCTCCAAACCCAATGGTAGGCGCGGTCATTGTTAAAGACGGAAAGATCATCGGAGAGGGTTATCACAAAAAATGCGGCGATCTTCATGCAGAAAGGAATGCGTTCGCAAACCTGACCGAATCCGCCGAAGGAGCAAGCATCTACGTCACACTTGAACCTTGCTGTCATTACGGAAGAACGCCCCCCTGTACCGAAGCGATAATAGAAAACAAAATATCAAAAGTGTTCATCGGTTCAAAAGACCCGAATCCGCTTGTTTCGGGAAAAGGCGCAAGGCTTCTTCGAGAACACGGTATCGAGGTCATTGAAGATTTTCTCAAAGACGAATGCGATGAGATAAACCCGATTTTTTTTCATTATATCACTCAAAAAACTCCCTATACGGCTTTGAAATATGCAATGACTCTCGACGGAAAGATCGCTTCCCGATCAGGAAAGTCCAAATGGATCACCGGTGCTGCTGCACGAAAACACGTTCACTCGCTCAGAGGACTCTACAGCGGCATACTCGCAGGAATAGGGACCGTTCTCGCGGACGATCCCATGTTGAATTGTCGGCTTGATAAAGCCCATCAGCCGCTCAGAATTATCGCCGACTCAAATCTCAGGATACCTCTTGAAAGCAATATCTGCACAACGGCGCACGATTACCCGACGATGATAGCCTGCATAAGATATGATGATGGAAAAAAACGCGCGCTCGAAGATATGGGAATCACAGTAATTACTGTTCCCGAGAGAAACGGTCACGTTGACTTGAAATATCTTATGGGAATTCTTGGAGAAATGCAGATCTCAAGTGTTTTGATCGAAGGCGGCGGAGAAATAGCGGAATGTGCGCTGAGGGAAAATATCGTAAATCATGTTTACTCATATATAGCCCCGAAAATTCTTGGAGGAAAAAATGCAAAAACACCCGTCGAAGGATACGGCGCGGATTCGCCCGATGAGGGCGCGGTACTTTCCGATCTGAAAATTACAAAGCTCGAAGAAGACATTTTGCTTGAATACGATGTCAAAAGGGGGTTCGATAATGTTCACAGGGATAATTGAAGAAGTCGGAACTGTAAGAAAGGTCGTTTCTTCCGGAAATTCGGGAAAAATCGCAATTGAAGCCAAAAAAGTTCTTGAAAAAACAAAAATCGGAGATTCTATAGCCGTCAACGGAGTTTGCCTGACAGTGACCGGTCTAAGCTCAAACGGTTTCACTGCGGACGTTATGCCGGAAACATTAAGACGTTCAAATTTAGGAAAACTTCAAAACGGCGACAAGGTGAATCTTGAACGTGCTATGGCGGCGGACGGAAGATTCGGTGGTCACATCGTTTCAGGTCACATTGACGCAACAGGTTCGATCACCGCTTTAAAACAAGAATCCAATGCGACATGGGTTCGGATCAGCACGCATAAAGACGTTCTGAACCTTATCGTTGAAAAAGGGTCTATAACGATCGACGGTATCAGTCTGACGGTTGCAAAGATTACAGACAAGGATTTCAGCGTTTCGATAATTCCGCACACGGGAAGCGAAACAACTTTGCTGAAAAAAAATATCGGCGATGAAGTTAATCTTGAAAACGATATCGTAGGAAAGTACATTCGGAAGCTTTTGTCTTCCGAAGAAAAGAGAACAGATCAAGAAAGCAGGATAACCATGGAATTTCTCAGGGAAAACGGCTTTTAAGGCGCGAATGCGACAGAGGTGACAATATGAAAAATAACAAAACATATCCCGGACAACACCTTTTAACTCTGCGTTTAAGACATTATAAACCATGTGATGCCAAATATATCGTTCAATGGATAAAGAGTGAAACCGAGCTTAGAAAATGGAGTTCCGACAAATTCGGAGATTTTCCGATCACGGAAGATGACATCAACAAAAAATACATAGATAATAACGGTGACTGTTTAGAAGAAGATAATTTTTATCAGATGACTGCGTTTGATGAAAACGGTATTGTCGGACACCTTATCATGAGGTTCACCGACGAAAAAAAATCCGTTCTCCGTTTTGGATTTGTCATAACAGACCCTTCAAGAAGAGGTCAGGGTTTTGGAAAAGCAATGATACTTCTTTCCGTAAAGTATGCATTTGAAATTTTTAAAGCTGAAAAAATTACAATCGGAGTTTTTGAAAACAATCCGTCGGCATACTTCTGCTATAAATCAGCGGGTTTTAAAGATATTCCATCAAAAACACCCGAATATTATACGATCATGGGCGAGCAATGGAAATGTCTTGAAATGGAAATTAATAAGAATGATTATAATATTTAGACGATTGAAAAATTTAGACGATTGAAAAATTAAAGATTTTCGACCCGTATAATCAAATTGATTTCTATATACAATCGTATAAATTATAGCAATCCAAATAAATAGACGGACAAAAGGAGACGATGCCGGTGAGTGCAGAGCAAGGCGGAGGACGAAGGCATACTG
>CACYDE010000250.1 GCA_902773045.1 uncultured Ruminococcus sp.
CAGTATGCCTTCGTCCTCCGCCTTGCTCTGCACTCACCGGCATCGTCTCCTTTTGTCCGTCTATTTATTTGGATTGCTATAATATATTTTCACGATCCTTTCTTTGGAAGATTACTGAAAAACAAAAAAGACGCTTCCTTTTAAGAAACGTCTTGTAATATCGGTTTTTTGATGTTGTTTTTCTGCTTTTTTCATACTGTTGTTCTTCTAAAAAATATTCGACTCTTTTTACAAAAACAACAGCATGAAACAAATTCTGTTTCAATCATTTTCCTCGGCTTGCATATCATTTTGTTTGAAATAATCTCCATCGAATACTGACGAGTTAAGAATCTGTGAAGCGAACGCCTCAAAACCTGTTCTTGAGAAAAGCAGAAGTCCCTGCGCTGAATCGCCCAAAAGAAGAAGTTCATCGCCGTTTTGCAATTTAAACTCCTTTAATGCCAAATCCGGAAGTGTCAGTTTATTATTAGCTACGGAACAAGTGCCGAAGAAAAATCTGTTTTTCGAACTCTTAGGCTTTTCTTCTTCTTTTTTTAAAAAGGATGCAGCCATTTCGTCAAGGCTTAAATTGAAAATTTTTGCAAGTTCACTGCATTTAACAACATCAGGAACGCTTTCTCCGTTTTCCCATTTTGCAACTGTCTGACGGGAAACACTCATTTTCTCAGCCAATTCTTCTTGGGTCATTTTCATCATATTTCTCAGCTGTTTTAATCCCTCGCTCACGAACGCACCTCCTTAACTTTATGTATTCAATAGGTAATTGTAAAATAAGAATCCTTTGTCAGTATGTTTTGAAAATCAATTTTCTTCGATTACGGCAGCGAAAATAATCAGGAATGAGGATTTGTACCGCCTGCGGAGATACAGAACCTGCGCTATTTTACAGTCGCTTATTTATGTATTTAATTATACCATTTTGCACTTTATTTTACAACCAACTCAACTTGACATTTTATGTTCAAATTTGTGGCAGCTTTTGACCCTATTACCAATTTTTTGTTTTTTTCTTTTATAAAATTTTGCATAATTTGTATTTTTTTAGGCGTTATAAATTGTACTGATGATTTTATAGGCGAATTTATCGATAAAATTTCTTTTTTGTTGTATAGAGTTTTATCGCAATAAAAAACACTTCCTCTCATTTTTGAGAAGAAGTGTCCGAATACCGCTTAAACCGATATCATCAGCATTCTGGAGGAAGTGAGGATTTCCTCCGTCAGATCATTTTCGCTGCTAAGGCGTTCAACGCTTGTGCAGTAATTTCTTGCGATGTTCCAGATGTTTTCACCTTCATCGGCAAAATACAGAACAAGTGCAGCCGAATCCGATCGGGAACGTTTCTTTTCTTCATCGGCTTTTAACCCCGAGACCGCATTGATCCCTGCAGCGTCAAAGATCTCTCCGCTGACAAGCATCTCTGTTCTCACTTCGATTCTTTTCTCCGAACAAAATCTGAAACCGACAGAAAGACATTCCGAAGACACAACGCATTTCATCGAAGAAATTTCGCTTATGCCCGAAAGAGGCTTGCTGTAATCCATTGTCCGCTCCGTATATATTATATTATCCGACGAATCAACGGCAAGGATACAAACATTATATTTTCCGTTGAGCATGCATTTCCCGTCCGTCATACCGCACATAACGCTTCCCTTTTCACACCATACATCTATCACGCGTGAAACCGAATTTTCGTTGAAATCGACCATTGATTTTTCAATGATATTTTCGCTGATTTCATTTTTCAAAAGAGGAAGAGTATAGCTTGAAAACTCAGGTTCGACAAAATATTTTGTCGAATAACAATCGGTTATCACAACGGTATCGCGTTTTTCGAATGCGTATGCCGTAACACAGATTTTTGCGGACAAAACCGGGAGCGGGTCGTCAAATCCTATCTCGCTTCTGAGTGCGATATTATGATTCATCATATCGGTATGGATCCGACAGCTGCTGTTTTCATTGACTCCCATAGCGTCAATGACCTGACTGAACGGAATAGTATATTCCATTGTTTCCACCTTTCCGCTGTCGATATCGGAAAGATACATAAGCTTGACAAGAAGATCTCCTTTGTACATGATCTTATTTGCTATCGGCTTAAATTCACTGCACACAGCACGAACATCGCTTCTTATCACGGATTGTATCGCAGGGTGATTCTGGTCTGTTTCAAGAGTTTCCGTGATGGAAAACTGCTGCTGAGATATCCCTTCAAGATAGGAGTAATCAACAGTTTTCTTCTTCTGTTGGATATCATCTCCCTTGATATGGGTGCAGGTTCTGACCTCCGCCTTGTCGATAACCTTGACAGTAACATTGAAAGCACCGTGGATATTGAGCCTTCGCGGAGAAAGCGCACGGCAATTAAGGTAATTGACCTTAATGTCGGTTCGGATCACAGCGTTCTGGGGTGGATATTTCAGATTTCCCGTTATGCTGAAAGGATAGTTCTGCTCCGTACAGCGCACCGAAGTTTTTATAGCGTCGATATAAATTATCCTCACAACGCTTATCCCCTCAATTTCAATTCTGTCGCCGACGATGTTTTTGCTTTCGATCTGAGGCTCGATCTGACACTTCAGAATTTTCTGTATATCGGGACAATAGTCCGGAAGTCCGAAATCTGCGTCAACAGTCTGTTCACTGCTTTCTTCAAAAATAACCTTGCTAACATGAATTCCATCTGTCTTGACTGAATATTCCATTAGTTGCTCTCCTTTATATTAATTTCACTGTTGAATTATATGTTTCCGTGCAGGATGATATGACACCTAGAAACCCGGAAAATTTTATATTGTGATACTTTATTCACACACACTACATCTTGTGTCTTTTTAAATTTATGAAACTATAAAAATGATGAAAATACAAAGTCGGAATGCAGTTTTTTCAGGATTCTGATTTTCAGTTCAAGAAAAATTTTTTATAATTCTCTCATGCAACCAAAAAATTACGGCAACTATATATAGTGTTATCAGCGAGTAAAAACACAAAATATTGTTCGAATTCATATTTTCAAACAAATTTTCATTATTTTCGCTTTTTTACTCTTTTTTTCATAAATTATCGCATTATACACTTGACAGGAAAGCAGTTATATTATATACTTATTCTTGCTCACCTTTTCAGGGCGATACTATATATAGTGTAAAGTTAAAAGCTTTACACTATTCGAAATAAACAACATACTTGCGTCCGCGCTAAGTAACGGCATTTATTTTTGATTTTATTACATATTGGGGGCATTAACGATGATTACCGCTATAGTAAAAAGAGATGGCAGAACGGTTCCTTTCACAAAAGATAAAATAGCGCAAGCTATTTTCAAAGCTGCAAAAGCCATCGGCGGAAAGGATATGAAGGTTGCTGACGATCTTGCCGATCAGGTGACAAAGTATCTTGAAAAAGAACTCGGTGAAGGCTGTCTTCCGAGCGTTGAACACGTTCAGGACGTCGTTGAAAAGATACTCATAGAAAACGGACACGCTCGCACGGCCAAGGAATATATTCTCTACAGAGCCGAAAGAACAAGAATGCGAACGATGAATACAAAGCTGATGCGCATTTATGAAGATCTCACCTTCAAAGCTGCACGTGACAATGATATCAAGCGTGAGAATGCAAACATCGACGGCGATACCGCTATGGGAACTATGCTCAAATACGGTTCCGAGGGCGCCAAGCAATTTTATGAGATGTATATTTTAAAGCCCGAACACGCGAAAGCTCACATCGAGGGCGATATACACATTCATGACCTCGATTTTCTCACTCTGACCACAACATGCTGTCAGATAGATATTGAAAAGCTTTTTAACGGCGGTTTCTGTACTGGTCACGGATTTCTGAGAGAACCGAATGATATTGCGAGTTACAGCGCATTGGCATGTATTGCGATACAATCTAATCAGAACGATCAGCACGGAGGCCAGAGTATTCCTAATTTTGATTACGGAATGTCAAAGGGAGTCATAAAAACTTATCGGAGAATTTACAGACAAAACCTTGCCAGAGCGATCGAGCTTCTGTGTGAAGACGATAACGCCAAGGAAACTGCATTTTCTCTCGCAGACAAAGCGGAAGAAATTTCAGGAAAGCTTCCGAGACTTGACGACGGTGAGGAATATATGAAAGCAGAGCTTGAACTCCTCACCGAAAGCTACGGAACAAAGACAGCAGGAAAGATCCAGAGATTCGCTTACAATCATGCTCAGACAGAAACCGACAGAGCATGCTATCAGGCGATGGAAGCGCTCGTTCATAATCTCAACACCATGCACAGCCGTGCAGGAGCGCAGATTCCGTTCAGCTCCATAAACTACGGAACCGATACTACTCCCGAAGGAAGAATGGTAATAAAAAATGTTCTTCTCGCAACCGAAGCAGGTCTCGGAAACGGCGAAACACCTATCTTCCCTATCCATATTTTCAAGGTTAAGGAAGGGATAAACTACAATCCCGGAGAACCGAACTACGACCTTTTCAAGCTTGCCATGAGAGTTTCTGCGAAAAGACTTTTCCCGAACTTCAGCTTTATCGACGCACCTTTTAACCTTCAATATTACAAAGAAGGTCATCCCGAAACGGAATGCGCTTACATGGGCTGCAGAACAAGGGTCATGTCCAATATCTATGATAAAACAAGAGAAATAGTTTCCGGAAGAGGAAATCTCAGCTTCACATCGGTCAATCTTCCGAGAATCGCCATTCTCAGCAACGGAAAAATAGACTTTTTCTACGAACAGCTTGACAGACAGATCGACCTGGTCATAGATCAGCTTCTCGCGCGTTTTGAGATCCAATGTGACAAAACTCCGAGAAACTATCCGTTCCTTATGGGACAAGGCGTTTGGATCGATTCGGAAAAGCTCAGTCTTGACGACAGCATCAAAGACGTCTTGAAACACGGAACGCTGACGCTGGGATTTATCGGTCTTGCGGAGTGTCTTAAAGCACTCATCGGAAAACACCACGGAGAAAGCAGGGAAGCTCAGAATCTCGGTCTTGAGATCGTCGGCTATATGAGAAAAAGAATGGATGAGGCGAGTCTCAAATACGGTCTTAACTTCTCCCTGATCGCAACTCCGGCGGAAGGACTCAGCGGAAGATTTGTGAAAATGGACGCAAAACGTTTCGGTGTTATTCCGGGTGTTACAGATAGAGATTATTACACAAATTCATTCCATGTTCCGGTTTATTATCCGATTTCGGCTTATGATAAGATAAATATCGAAGCTCCCTATCACGCTCTTACAAACGGAGGTCATATCTCATACATTGAGCTTGACGGTGATCCACTCCAGAACCTTGACGCTTTCGAAAGTGTGATAAGAATGATGAAAGAAAGCGGAATAGGCTACGGATCTATAAACCACCCTGTCGACAGAGATCCATGCTGCGGATATACAGGAATCATAGGCGATACATGTCCACAATGCGGACGACACGAAACCGATGACGGAACGGGCTTTGAGAGGATCAGAAGGATCACGGGTTATCTTGTAGGGACCGTTGACCGTTTCAACAACGGAAAAAGAGCTGAAGAACACGACAGAGTAAAACATGACGTGTCGAATAGTTCTTCATCAGAACAAATATAAATGATATAATCTGAAATTCCGGCTAAAGAATACAGCAGCAACAGTTGTTGTATTCTTTTCGGTTAAGAATTTTAGTATGAACAATCGAAGGTCAAATCCGCTTCCGCGGTTTAGCCTTCGATTTGTTGTAGTTTTTAATATTATGGCACCAGTTTCCAAGTTTTAACGAAATAAAAAAGTGAATTACTCTCAAAAAGGTGTAAAATGGTAAGTAACCACCCAAACCATTATG
>CACYDE010000251.1 GCA_902773045.1 uncultured Ruminococcus sp.
AAATTTGCCTTGTTCAGAACAAATTATCCTAAGCATAAATTGAAAATTTATTTCTTCACAGTTCCTAACTTAACTCGTTGTGCTATTATAAATTCACTTTTCTTTGACAGGCAATGCGCTATGCTCTTGCCTTTGTTCTTGGATTGGTAAAGTTGTATTTGTTTATGATTTATTATTTTTTCGCTTATCTTAGTTGTTCTGATTTCGCTGAGGTAAGTTTATTTTCTACATTGATTTGCTGCGTCAGCGACCAAAGGCTCTGCCTTTGGAAACCGCCAACGCCCATTGGCGCGTGACCTTGGGGTGCTTTTGAAAAAGTTGGATCAAAACTTTAATATTGTTTTTAATAGCACAACGAGTTAACTTAAAATGTTTTTCTCCTCTTTTGTTCAAAAAGACGGAGATTTTCTAAGGAGGAATTTTTTGGGATAAATATCAGTCGGAAATATGGCAGATATTTATCGCGGTATTTTTGTGGGGTTTTGCAATTGGCAAAACGACTTGGTATTTAAAGAAAGGAAGAAAAATTTGGCAAAGCGTTACAAACATGATAAAGTAATAAGAGGGTATGACGGAATAGACCGTGAGGAAAGTACGGCAGGGCTTATGGCGCTAAGAGTATTTATTATACTTATTATCATATTGTTTATTTTCGGTGCGCTTGTATTGTTTTTGTACAGCGTTATGGAAGAAACGAAAGAAGAACCCCAAAACTCTGTTTCAACGGTTGACGACGGAGCGTTCTATCAGAAGTATGACACAGACATAGGGGAAGAACTTTTGAAATATTGCAGTAATACGGTTCCTTTCCTTGAATACGAAAAATTTGATATTGTGGATTACGATGAAAAAATAAAGGTGAATTCACTGATGAAAGAAAGTCTCGAAAGAATGATCGCAGACGCTAAAAAAGACGGTATCAGGCTTGATGTTTTTGAAGGCTACATTTCACCGGAGGATTGTGACATTGAATTTCAGTCGATCCGTTTGGAACTTGAAGAACAGGGCGCGACTCTTTCGGAATCGGAGCGTCAGGCACGTTCGATCTTTCCGCCGGGTGTGAATAATGAATTTCAAACAGGTATGCTTGTAAAATTCAGCGATATGGAAAGCGATGATTTTTCATTGACCGATGAGTATAAATGGCTTTATAAAAACGGAGTGAATTACGGATTTATAAATCGTTACACAGACGATAAATTTTCTTACACGGGAATTAACGAGGATCTCACGATATACAGATTTGTAGGAACAGAAAATGCACGAAAAATGCGCAGCTTCGGAATGAGTTTGGAGGAATATTACGATTACTGTTCTTATACCCATTAATTAAAAGAGTAAAAGTGTTGTTTTTTTGAAAAATTGCATTACAGGTAAGATTTTTTTATATTTATTAAGATATTCTTTGAAAAAGACTTGATTTTTTTTCGGAAAAGTGTTATAATCTGCTTTGTTAGTGCGGAATTTGAAAGAGGTGAATTTGAAATGAAGCAGAATACTCATCCTAATTATGAGCAGACTACTATTACCTGCGCTTGCGGTAATGTGATCGAAACAGGCTCTACAAAGAAGAATATCCGTGTTGAAATTTGTTCTAAGTGCCATCCGTTCTTTACGGGTAAGCAGAAGCTTGTTGATACAGGCGGACGTGTAGACAGATTTAATAAGCGTTACGGTTTGTCACAGAAGTAATTTGTGATATCGTAAAAGATATTATTTCTTAAAATTGAAAAGTTAAGATACCCGTCATTGGATAATAAATATCCCTTGACGGGTGTTTTGTCTTATGTCAAAGGGGTGGGAATATGAATGAATATGTAACAGTCAGGGAGTACGGCTGTGATGAATTCGTGGAAAAAAGGTCGAAGTTTATCGGTTACTGCAAGCCCGTTAAAACTCAGGACAAAGCGGTTGAATTTATCAATGAGATCAAATCGAAGCATTGGGACGCGACTCATAATGTTTACGCTTATGTTTTGTCAGACGGTCAGATAATGCGCTACAGCGATGACGGTGAGCCTCAGGGAACAGCAGGAGTTCCGGTGCTGGACGTTATCAAAAAGATGGGAATAGTTGACGCTGTGGTGGTAGTTACGAGATATTTCGGGGGAATAATGCTCGGAGCGGGAGGTCTTGTGCGCGCGTATTCGCATGGTGCGAGCATAGCGCTTGCTGCGGCTGATCCGATAACAATGCAGCTCTGTCATGACTGTGAGCTGAGCTGCACGTATAATCAGTACGGGAAAGTAAGCGCACTTATCCCGGAATGCGGAGGAGTTATTGATGATTCCGATTTCGGCGAGAACGTTGTTATTTTTTTTCATATTCCCGAAGACAGTTTGAAAAAGCTTAATAAGGAGCTTGCCGATTCAACGAGCGGAGAAGTTGAAGCCGTTTCGAACGATCAGAAATACTATATAAAAAGGTAATTTGACGTTTTAAAAAAATTTCTCTCGGAAATAAAGGGTTTTTAAAAAAATTTGAGTATATATAATCAGAACGATGAAACTTTTTATATGAATGAAGATGATAAGGCTGAAAAAGACCGGTATGAACCGAAACGAGTCTATCAAAAAAGTTGGTACGACTCTTTCCAAGAAGTCGGTCAAGAACCGACCGTAAAAAATAATCCATCGGTCGGGTTCGTAAGCTCATGTAACAAGAAAACTATCTTCACGTGTTAAAAAAGCGTCGCGGGCGAATTGTCAAGATTTTCCGAGAGCAAAACGAGTTTACAAACAAACTTTTTGAGAGCAAACCGAGATCATAAATAAAGCTGGTACGAAACTAACCGTAAAAAACAACTTTCGGTCGGGTTCGTAAGCTCATGTAACAAGAAAACTATCTTCACGTGTTAAAAAAGTCGGGTTCGTAAGCTCATGTAACAAGAAAACTATCTTCACGTGTTTAAAAAAGAGGTGGGAGAATGGCACTGCCTGATGATTTTTTGCAGGAGTTAAGAATTAGAAACGATATTACCAATGTGATTTCGGGGTATGTTAATTTGAAAAGACGCGGCAGAAATATGGTGGGTCTTTGTCCTTTTCACGGTGAAAAAACTGCCTCGTTTACGGTTTATCCCGAAACCGAATCTTTTTACTGCTTCGGCTGTGGAGTCGGAGGAGATGTAGTTAGTTTTATTAGGCGGATAGAAAATCTTGATTATATCGACGCAGTAAAATTGTTGGCTCAGCGTTCCGGAATGGAAATGCCGGAGGATTCCTATGACGATTCGCTCCAAAAACTCAGACTCAGGATCTATGAAGCGAACAGGGAAGCCGCAAGATTCTTTTTCTCCAGGCTGAATCTTCCGACAGGGAAAAGCGGTCTGGACTACCTTCACGGAAGACAGCTTTCGGACAGAACTATCCGATCATTCGGATTGGGATTCGCCCCGGACAGCTGGTCGGATCTCACGGATCACCTGACAGAGAAGGGCTTCAAACCGGACGAGCTTCTTCAGGCAAACCTGTCAACGAAAACGAAAAACGGCGGTCTGATCGACAGATTTCGGAATCGCGTCATGTTCCCGATAATAGATGTTCGCGGAAACGTTATCGCTTTCGGCGGAAGAATTATGACTGACGAAAAACCGAAATATCTCAATACTTCGGATACTCTTGTTTTTAAAAAGAGTAATAATCTTTTTGCTTTGAATCGTGCGAAAAATTCGAAATCCGACAAGCTCATTCTTTGCGAGGGCTATATGGACGTTATCGCACTTCATCAGGCAGGTTTCGACTTTGCGATAGCAACTCTCGGAACGGCTCTGACCTCAGAACAGGCTGTTATTATAAAAAGATATACGGATACGGTGGTTATATGCTACGACGCAGACGAAGCCGGGCAGAAAGCAACAGCCCGCGCAATAGAGATACTTCGCAGAGAGGGTCTTGACATAAGGGTGCTTACTGTTCCCAATGGAAAAGACCCCGATGAATACATCAAGCATCACGGTGCAAACGGTTACATAAAATTCAAGCAGCTCCTTGAAGCGACCGGAAATGACCTTGAATACAGGCTAAGAAAGCTAAAGGAATCTCATAATGTTGAAACTCCCGACGGAAAAATCAAGTTTATGACCGAAGCTGCAAAGCTGCTCTCCCAACTTGACAATCAGATCGAACGCGATGTTTATGCGGGCAGGCTTTGTGATGAGATGGAAGTTGATAAAACGGCTTTTAAAAACCAGATATCAAAGTATGTCAGAAGCAGATTTAAACGCGAAAAGACTGACGAGTTCAACCGTATCCGAAAACAGATAACTTCCGAAACGGAAAGGTTCGGCGACAGAAATAACGGCAAAGTTCGTGCGGTAAAAGCCGAGGAAGCGCTGATAGCGTATCTTATGCTGAATCCCGATATGGTTCGCAGCGTCCGTTCAAAACTGCCGCCCGAAAAGATGATAACCGAGTTTAACCGTAAGGTTTACAGCGTTATTACGCAAAGGATACTCGAAGGAAGAACTGCTGCGATAACGGATATTTCGGGAGAATTTTCCGTTGAGGAAAATTCAAGGATCGCGTCTCTGTTGGCGAATAATAATGTTGAAACGAATTCGCCTCAGTCGTGCAGAGAATTCGTTGATATCATTCTTGAAGAGGGAGAGAAACGAAGCGCAGACGAGATCGCTAAGGAATCACCCGAGGAGATTCAGGCTTATTTTGATAAATTAAGGGAACAGCAGAAAAAGAAAAAGTAATGATATTGATTTTATTGGCGATTTATTGTAAAATATATGGAAGGCAATAATTGATGAATATTTTTGAAGTGTAAACTTATTTATAAAACAGCTTTATAAAATGCCGCCTGTGAGGTGATATTGTATTGCCGCGGCGGAGAATAAATTCGGAGCGGTTCGGTGGAATACGGCTCCGTAACAAAGAAAGGAAATGCGTATGGCTTCACCACAAACACCTGACAAGAAAACTATTCTGAAAGAACTCGGAGAAAAAGGTAAGGTCAAGGGCAACCTCAGCACCAAAGAAATTCTTGACGCAATGGGAGAGGTGGATTTTGACCCGGAACAGCTCGAAAAGTTCTATGACGCACTTGAAGCCGCAGGAATTGAGGTCATTGAGGATTTTGACGAGAATCCTCTCGACAACCTTGAACGTGAGCTTGCAGCAAGAGGAGAAACTACTATTTCCGAATCGGGCGATTCTGCAATTACGATAGACGATCCGGTAAAGGTTTATCTGAAAGAGATCGGACGGGTCCCTCTTCTGAGTTCCGAAGAGGAAATAGACCTTGCAATTCGGATCAAGGAAGGCGACAGCGCCGCAAAGAAAAGACTCTCGGAAGCCAATCTCCGACTTGTTGTCAGCATTGCGAAAAGATACCTCGGAAGAGGAATGCAGTTCCTTGATCTGATCCAGGAGGGTAATCTCGGACTTATCAAGGCTGTGGAAAAGTTTGATTATACAAAAGGCTTTAAATTTTCAACCTACGCAACATGGTGGATCAGACAGGCTATCACAAGGGCTATCGCCGATCAGGCGAGAACGATCAGGATACCTGTTCATATGGTTGAAACAATCAATAAGGTCAAGAAGGTTTCAAGCCAGCTTCTCCACACAAACGGACATGAGCCGTCGGCCGAGGAGATCGCGGAAGTGATCGATATGCCGGTCGATAAGGTGAGAGAGATAATGAGAGTGGCTCAGGAACCCGTTTCTCTCGAAACACCGATCGGTGAGGAAGAGGATTCTCATCTCGGAGATTTTATTCCGGATGACGACGCGCCTGCACCTGCCGACGCAGCAAGTCACACTCTTCTCAAAGAACAGCTTTCCGAGGTCCTTGATACTTTGACTCCGAGAGAGGAAAAGGTTCTCAGACTTCGTTTCGGACTTGAGGACGGCCGTTCAAGAACACTTGAGGAAGTCGGAAGGGAGTTTAAGGTCACACGGGAGAGAATTCGTCAGATTGAGGCGAAAGCGCTCCGTAAACTCAGACACCCCAGCCGCAGCAGGAGACTTAAAGACTTTCTCGATTAAAAGCAGTTGAGGTGAACGGTTATGAAAACCTACGAAGAAACCGAAAGAATGCTTGAAAAAATAATTGACTCTACCCCCGCTGAACTGATGAAAGATCTCAGCGGCGGGGTCGTTCTGTCCGAAAAAGTCAAGTTTCACCCTCAGAGCAAAGTCGGAAAACCGCTTTTTATTATGGGCGAATATCGTGATGATTTTATGGGGAAGAGCATTATTATATATTACGGCTCGTTCTGTCGTGTTTATGGGTATCTGAGCAGCGCAGAATTCTATGAGAAACTTCGTCATACGTTTGCCCATGAACTCAGACACCACCTTGAAAGGCTTTCCGGTATCCGTGACCTTGATAAATTCGATGAAGAAAGGCTCGATATGTATAATTCGGGTATTGATATAGCTGAATTTCATGAGCCGCCGATAGACTAAAGTTGTATGTTATGATATTTTTTTGTAACTTCCTGAATGATTGTTGACTTTTTTCCCGATTTGTATTATCATTCTAATAGGGTCAATATAAGGCAGGTTAAAATTCCAATGTGTTCCTGCGCTTGAATATATTGTTTTGAAAAGAAAAGTTTGAAAAGATAAAGAAATAGTCAGATTTATGTGATATTGATGGGGTATATGAGGTTTGGATCCCGAAGGTTATGAATTAGGAGAACAGCGCCGAGCAGTTTGATGATAAGTAAAGATTAGTTCGGCTTTATAGTTTTGTCCGATGCGTTTTCTTGTTTTTGGTGTGATATTGACTCGTGAAGTGAAAACGCAGTGGGTGTGAAAAGGTGGCTGCCGTGGGAATTGGCAGTCATTTTGTGACCGAAAAAAAGTTTTTTCGGGAAAAATCCGGATTGGAGAGTGCCTAAGTGGATAAGTTTGTTATTAACGGTGGAAATAAGCTTTACGGCGAGGTTTCTGTCAGCGGAGCGAAAAATGCTGCCGTTGCGATAATTCCTGCCGTGGTGCTTTCGGATGAACCGTGCGTCATAGAAAATCTTCCTAAGATCAAGGACGTTTCCGTGATACTTGCGATTTTGGAGCATATGGGTGCGAAGGTCAGAAAAGTTGACGGAGACGATTCGAGAGTTGAGATAGACCCCAGAGGGATCACAAGCCACAAGGTGACATGCGAGAAGCTTGTCGGAGACATGAGAGCGTCCTACTACCTTCTCGGAGCGCTTTTGGGAAAATTCGGAAAAGCCGTCGTTCCTTTTTCGGGCGGCTGCAGCTTCTGTGAAAGACCGATAGATCTTCACCTCAAAGCGTTTGAGACTCTCGGAGCAAAAACAAATATCTGTCCGAACAGAATCGAGCTTTCGTCCGAAAGGCTTGAAGGAAGACCGATATACTTTGATGTTGTTTCCGTTGGTGCGACGATGAACGCCATGCTCGCGGCTGTCAAGGTTCCCGGAAGAACGATAATCGACAGAGCCGCCAAAGAGCCGCATATCGTTGATCTTGCCAATTTCCTGAATTCAATGGGTGCAAATATCAAGGGAGCCGGAACGGATGTCATCAAGATTCGCGGAGTTGAAAAACTTCATTCGTGTACATATTCGATCATTCCCGATCAGATCGAGGCGGGAACTTATATGGCAGCTGTTGCTGCAGCAGGCGGTAACGTTCTTATCAAAGACGTTATTCCGGAGCATCTTGATTCGATAACTGCCAAGCTCAGAGATACGGGTACTCTTGTTGAGGAATACGATGAGGCAGTGCGCGTTGTCAGAGAAAACACTCTTAAAAGCTGTAATGTTAAAACGATGCCGCACCCGGGATTTCCGACGGACATGCAGCCGCAGTTTGTCGCGCTTCTTTCAACGGCAAACGGCAGAAGCAGAGTGATGGAATGTGTTTGGGAAAGCAGATTCTCCTATATTCCTCAGCTTCGCAAAATGGGAGCGGATATTATCGAAAACGGAAACACGGCTCATATTTACGGAAAACAGCGTTTGACGGGCGCTAAGGTGAGAGCTTTGGATCTACGTGCAGGTGCGGCGATGGTGATAGCAGGTCTTTCAGCCGAAGGGATCACAGAGATAGCCGACATCAAATATATTGAAAGAGGATATGAAAAGATCATCGAGAAACTGACTTCGATAGGAGCGGATATTCGCCGCGTCACCTACAAGGAAGATATCGAAGATGATCTTTGAACAAATAGATCGTGATAAAATGCCGCTTTTTAACAGGCCTTTGAAAGTCTTTAAAAGGCGGCTGTATTTTTGAAGTTTTTACAATTATGTCCGCGGCTTATATTGATCCGATGAAATACTATTAGGGAAAAGCTTCGCAGAATATGAATGACAGCGCGGAGGTTCAATGAGCTGAGGACAAGTGTTTTTATAAAGAAGGGGAAAGAAAAATGGCGAAGGTCGTACCGCTTTTCAGCGGAAGTCAGGGAAACAGTTATTATGTCTCGTGCGGAGGAGAAGGGATCCTGATCGACGCAGGAAGAACCGCAAAACAGCTGACGAATGTTTTAAACAGCAATAATATAGACATCTCCACCATAAGAGGTATATTTGTGACGCATGAACACATTGACCATGTGAAAGGGGTTCGTGTTTTTGCTAACCGATATTCTATCCCGGTCTATTCGTCTTTGGGAACAATGACAGCGATGGAAAGATCAAATTATATCGACGAAAAAACGGACTGCCGCGTTATTGAAAGCGGAGGCGTTGACCTTGACAATATGCACATTGACCGTTTTCCGATATCCCACGACTGTGCGGAGGGCTGCGGTTACAGAGTCGATATGGGTGACGTAAGCTTTGCTCTTGCAACAGATCTCGGTTACTTATCGGATGAAGTGAAAAATGCTCTTTCGGGGTGCGATGTCGTTGTGATAGAGTCAAATCACGATGTGAGAATGCTGCAGATAGGACCGTATCCCTACCACCTTAAAAGACGAATTCTTTCGGATTTAGGTCATCTTTCAAATACGGAATGTTCCGGCTTTCTTCCCGAACTCGTCAGGAACGGAACAAAAAGATTTATCCTTGCTCATTTGAGTCGTGAGAATAATATGCCCGAGATCGCTTATCAGGAGTCTCTCAACGAACTTAATTCAAATGGTATGAATCTCCAAAGTGATTTTACGCTTAACGTTGCTCCGGTGGAATCGGACGGCAGCAGCATTATATTCTGAGGGTGGGGTTTATGCTTAAAGTCAGTTTGATATGTGTGGGAAAGCTTAAAGAGAAGTATCTGAAAGACGCTGTGAACGAGTATTCAAAGAGACTCCGGGCTTTCTGCAAATTCGAAATAATTGAGGTCGACGAAGAAAAAACCACGGATTCGCCGAACGAGGCCAAAATCAATAATATTCTGGTCTGCGAGGGGAAGAGAATATTGTCAAAGCTTGATAATGGCACGAGAGTGGTTTCTATGTGTATTGAGGGAAAGCAGAAGTCATCGGTCAAGCTTGCGGAATATCTCAGCGAAACAGCGGTTAGCGGCGTCAGCAGTATAGCTTTTGTGATAGGCGGAAGCTGGGGACTTTCCGATGAAGTGAAAAGTCGTTCGGATCTGAAGCTCTCAATGTCCGAAATGACTTTTCCTCACCAGCTTGCACGAGTAATGCTGTGTGAGCAGATCTATCGTGCGTTTTCGATCAATTCGGGAACGAAATACCATAAATAATTTAAGGCAGCACCGTACAATCTCTGTGCGGTGTTGCCTTAAATAAAAATCTATAAATCTTTGTAATAAGAAATCAGTATAAAAATAAACACGTCCGGAGTATTGAAATGCAGGACGTGTTTTTGTTTTTATTGCTGTTTGTCATTTTTTCAGGTCGTTCGTCAGTTTTTTTCTGTCGATTTGAAAAAAGAGTTATAATTATTTCAAGATAAATTTGATACGGTGTTTTGCTAAAAATTGGTGAAAACATTAAGAAAATCATAAGGGGGTACAAAAATGGGCAGCTTTGAAATTGATATAAACCGTGCAAGACAATCCGCGCAGAAACTTATTTCCGTTGAGAGAGATCTGAAGAGGAACCGCAGCTGTGTTAAAAGGGTTGCAAGTAATCTGAAATCTCATGATTTTTACTATGCTGATTCTTCGCTGAAGATCACTGAAAAAAATATTCGGGTGGTTTACAATCGGATCAAAAAGCTCAGCACATCTCTCGAAGAGATCGTGAAGATGTATGAAGCGACCGAAAAAAATATCGCCGGAGAAAAAATCGATCAGGAAACCGCACGATCGGATTCGCCGTCGGGGTCATCATCAAGCGGAGGGGTGAATTTCGACGATACAGACGCGGTGTGGGATTATATAATTCACAATTGGCAAAATCCGGCAGCGTTGATCGCGTTTTTACGTGAATATTTTAATTATCTTAACACTCCCAAGCCGCATAAAGTGGATTCGGTAGTGTTTGACAGCGACGGAAGTTACGGCGGAAATCAGGGAAATATGGAGAACCATTATTTTGAGAACTGGAGAGAGTATCTTGATTATCTTCACGAATATTTTCCCGATATGACGAAAGAACAAGGATATGCTTATCTTCAGCGTTTGAACAGTGTCGGCTGCGGATATGTGGCTATTGTAAATACGCTGTTCATGGCGTATGAAGGACGGGAAGCACAGTTTGAAAAGGATTTCGGATATCCGATGTACAAAGACGGCGACCTCAATTTTGACAGACTGCTTCTTGATGTTTACGCTACGACCGACATTGCGGACATCAACGACCGAAAGGACGGGCTCCCGAAAGGAACAAGACAAGAATCGAGAGATCAGATCCTTCAAAATTTCCTTCAAGAAAAAAATGCCTCTGTTAAGGCTTCGTCGGAGTTTGACGCTAATGTTACTCCCCAAAATTTTAAGAGTATCAGCGAGAACGGGGGAAAGGTAGTTATTTCTCTTCATGATGATAACATATACAATAAAGATGGAAAACATCATATAAAAGGCGGTCATGCCATGACGGTGACGGGAGTTACCGACGACGGAAAGTTCATTGTTTCAAGTTGGGGCGATATATTTTATATAGACTCGGCAGAGTTGGACAGCAACGATTCTTTCTCCGTTATCAGCTATGAATTTTAAGGAGGGACAATATGAGTTACTTTATGTGGGAACATCTGGAAGAAATTAAATATCCGACAGTTGAGGAAACTCTTTTACAGGCGGAAAACGAGCCGATACTTTTTCCGGAAAAGGAAGTTATCACGGAAGAGTGGGTAAAGCTTTCCCAGATCTACAAATATATATTCAGCTTGTTTTTTGTCGATCAGACAGGTCTTTACAAACTTGACGAACGTATCGGCGAAATGGAGATACTTCCCGTTTTTGATGATGACAAAAGCTATTTTGAAAAATATGACTGCATGGAGCTGAACTATTTCACGCTTCGCTGCTGCGCACGCGTTGAAAGACTGGAAGAAGACGAGAAGAAGATGCTTCTTGAAGCGATCGAAGCGGCAGACGAGGATTCATGGAAAAAGGCTTACGTTGTTGTTTCGGCAACGTTTAAAAAGATAATGACAGTGAACCCAGAAGCTCCCGAAACATTTTTCGAACCTCTCAAAACTATCCGCGGTGATTATATTGTTAAAGGAAATGAGATCCCTGTCTCTATGAGCAGCGCAGCGGATTTTGATTTTGACGGATCGTTCGCTGATGAAAACGCGGAAAAGAAAAGGGTAGATCTCTTTTTCAATATCAAAAATCAGATAGATCCGATGCTTTCCGAGGATCTCAACTGTCCGACAAGAACGGTTCTTGAGGTTTACAGATAATAACATTTTAAACAAAGAGAAGCGAGTTTATTGAAGCTTCACTTTGATGCTGTGACTGCGGTGCTGCTTGACATTGATTTTTTTGTATGATAATATAATTATATAGAAATACATTGAAACATATGTAGATTTTTATAACTGTTGTATATATCAAAGGTGGGATCGTGTATGAAAAAATTTATATCAATTGCGATATGTCCGGTAATCCTTTTCATGGCTTTTGTGCCGACAGCTCTGATAACGGCAAAAGCCGAGTCTCTTACTGCGTACGATCTTTTAACTATGTCCATTGCGGATATTGTAAATAATGTTTACGAAGGAGATTTTGAGGTTCAGGGCGGTCCTTTGGGAGAAGTTCCGTATCATTTGTCTTTTAAGGCGTACCTGTACAGTGATTCAAAACTTCCGGGTATCTACGTTATTACACCTTATAACTTGGATCAGAATTCAATGGATATTACACAGAATATTACATCTGCATTTGCGATGGAAGTCAGAGAGCGTGTTGTCAATGAATCGAGCAGCCCGAACAGTATTGTAGTTAAAAACAACGGACGGATAGACCGAAACCTTTCGGGAAACAGCCGTTACAACGATTTTATACAATATTTTGGTGAGTTTGAATGCAGAGCTGCCGGCGGGGACGGGCTGCCTTACAGTGGTGAAAATATATATCTTTCGTTTGAAGAAAACGGAGTGAATATAGGTCAGCAGGGACTCACTCAGCCGTCCGAACTTAAAGAGAAAAATCCGAAGCTTAAATATGCGGCTGTTTACCCGGGGTATCCGGAATCGCATCTTATAGAACCGCCTGTCATTTCGGATGACCCGGAGCCTGATCCCCCACCGAGTGAGGCTCCCACAAGTTCTGCCGCACCGAGTGAAGCTCCTGTAAGCTCAGCCGCGCCGAGTGAAGCTCCTGTAAGTTCCGCCTCACCGAGTGAAGCTCCCGCAAGTTCGACAGCGTCAGCCCGCAGTCATCCCACGAGTTCCGCTGCACCGAGTCAGGCTTCTTCTTCGGTTCCGTCTCCCGAAAGTTCGACGACGACAGAAGTCGAGTCGATCGTACCTCCTGTGGAAGATTCGGAAGATACACGTCATCCGCTGTTTAATTCGGGAAGCAGAGGCCGCGGTGATAACTTCGCTCCGAACGGCGGCGGATATTCCGGAAATCGCTCCCGAATGACAAGCTCCGGTAACGGTGATGATAATAACGGAACAGGAACAAATGCAGGCTCGTCTTCAAAAAACAGGAAAAAAGAATCGTCAAAAGCAGGAACAGCCGAGATCGTTCTGATAATAATCCTTTCGGGAATTGTTATTCTTCTTATTATTTTTATTGTTTACATGATTATAAAAAGACGGAATGAGAACTCACAGTACCCTCCCTATGATCTGTATTAACTCAAACTTCCCATATATTATAGCAATCCAAATAAATAGACGGACAAAAGGAGACGATGCCGGTGAGTGCAGAGCAAGGCGGAGGACGAAGGCATACTG
>CACYDE010000252.1 GCA_902773045.1 uncultured Ruminococcus sp.
CAGTATGCCTGCAAGATTTCTGTACACTCTGACGAAAAAATCTACTGCGCATCTTCGGCACAATCTCTGTGCGGTATTGCCTTAAGTAATCCTTGGTTAACAGTCAGGTATAGATTTTTACGGATTTTTACATAAAGATTCATAAATCTAACAAAAAATTTAACAGCTTATGCGGTCATATTTTTGGCTGCATAAGCTGTTTTTTATTTGAAAGTATTCTTTTATTGAGCAAATTTATAATCACTATTCACAACTTAAGAGAATATGGAGTTCGAATGCGGGAGTTCGGGGACGCAGTCCCCGATAGGCGTGGGCGAAGCCCACAGCCTAAAAGCCCCCTTTGGTCGGGTGCGTAAAATAAACATATCAAAAACTAGTTTCAAATTTTACCCGCAGATTCTCTGCAGCATTCAGAAGTTCTTTTTTTTCATTTGTAATATTTCCGCTAATGACCCCGTCAAGAAGTTCATTGAGAATTTTTCCTATATTTTTTCCCGGTTTAATTCCGAGTGAGATCAGGTCGTTTCCGTTTATTTCAAGGTCTTTAAGGGAAAAGCATTCTTCCGAATCAAGGATCTCATTTGCAAGTTTTTCAAGACGATCAAGATATTCAAGACGAGACAGGACTTCCGGATTCTGAGACAGTGTGTCTGCACGTTTCATTTTGAGAAGCATGAAAAAAATCTCGGGGGAATTTTTTCCGAGAAAACGCTTTACTGCACTTTCTTTTTCTTCGATCTGAACATCATGAATTTTAACCAGTTTTGTCACGGTAGATTTTGTGACATTATCGAATTTTAAGCGAGTCATCACATTAAAAGTTATTTCCTCGCTGAGTTTTGCATGGCCGTAAAAATGACCGATACCGTCCTTTTCGGAAAAGCAGCGCGGTTTTCCTATGTCATGGAACAGAGCAGTCAGCCTCAGAACGGGTTCGGGGTCTATGTTCTCGACAGCCGCCGCTGTGTGGGTCAGAACATCGTAAATATGATGAGGGTTTTTTTGATCGAATCCTTTCATCGCGAGAAGCTCGGGTATCACGACCCCAAGCACGTCAATATATTCGATCAGAATATTTTTTACATTTTTTCCGCATAAAAGCTTGACAAGTTCTCCGGCGATCCTTTCGTGACTGATATTTTTCAAAAGCTCTTTGTTTCTGAAAATCGCGTCTTTTGTTTCCTTTTCGATCTCGAATCCGAGAACGGAAGAGAACCTGATCGCGCGCATAATTCTCAGCGCGTCTTCACAGAAACGTTTGTCCGCATTACCGACGCAGCGGATAATTTTGTTTTCAATATCCTTTTGACCGCCGTGAAAATCCGATATACCCGTTTTATCATTATAAGCAACCGCATTCATAGTGAAATCACGCCGAGCGGTATCTTCTTCAAGGCTTTTTGTGAAAGTGACATTTTCTGGGTGACGGTTGTCTGCGTAGTCGGAGTCTATCCGGAATGTTGTGATTTCAAGAGGGATCCCGCTGACAAGAACAGTAACGGTTCCGTGTTTGATACCGGTTTCTATCACGCGGAAGCGGCGAAAGACTTTTTTAACTTCTTCGGGTTCTGCCGATGTCGTAATGTCATAGTCCTTCGGTTTTTCTCCCATAAGACTGTCGCGGACGCAGCCGCCGACGATGTACGCTTCAAAGCCGTTTTCCGAAAGCTTTCTCAAAGCGGCGGTGACTTCATCGGGAAGATATATCATATATTATACCTCATTGTTTTAAAATATTAGCCGATCGTATAATTTGTGGTGTGTTGACACTATAGGCAGCGCCGCGAACACCGATCTAACAGTCAGCACCAAATCTGACTACATAACTTCGGCACTGTCTCTGTGCGGTATTGTCTTAAAAAATTCTCTGCATTTTTACAATCGCTTATAAATATATAACGTTATGACTCCGACTGCATGAACTCTGCCGTAAGATCATTGATAACTTCACCTGCTAAGATAAGACCGACGACGGAGGGAACGAAAGCCGTACTTCCGGGCGCCTGTTTTACGTAGCTTCCTGTTTTTGATCTTTCGTTCGGAAGAGTATCGCTTGAGGCGGAAATTTTTCTTTTCGGTTTAAGGGGCTGTTCCTTTGAATAAACGACCTTGAGTTTTTTTACTCCGCGTTTTTTCATTTCGTTTCTCATTACTCTGGCGAGAGGGCAGACGGATGTTTTGTATATATCCGAGACTTCAAACATCGAGGGATGTATCTTATTTCCTGCACCCATTGAGCATATAACAGGAGTGCCCGATTCTTTGCATTTCATTACAAGCTCTATTTTCCCCGAAACGGTATCTATCGCGTCGATCACATAGTCATAATCGGTAAAGTCGAAGAGATGAGAATTCTCTTTTGTGAAAAATATTTTATGCTTCTTTATTATAACGTCGGGGTTCAGATCAAGCAGCCTTTTTTCCATTGCGTCCGTCTTGTGAACGCCAACGGTGCTTTGGAGAGCAATGAGCTGACGATTTATATTTGAACGTGAAACCCGATCGTCATCGATAAGGTCAATAGCTCCCACACCGCTTCTCACCAGTGCTTCCGCAGCATGCCCCCCGACTCCGCCCAGCCCGAAAACTGCAACACGGGAGTTCATTAGTTTTCTCATAGCTTCCTCTCCGTAAATCAACTCTGTCCTCAAAAATTCCTCTCTCATAACTCCTCCTTTTTAAACACGTGAAGATAGTTTTAAAGTTACATAAATTCGCGCACCCGACCGGCGGCCAAGCGGCCGCAAGCGACACGTGAAGAAAGTTTCCTTGTTACATAACTCTCCGCACCCGACCGGCGGCCAAGCGGCCGCAAGCGACACGTGAAGATAGTTCCCTTGTTACAATAATTCGCGCACCCGACCGAAAGTTAATCTTTTACGGTTGTTTTTTGACCAACTTTTTTGAAAGAATCGTTCCGCTTTCAAAAACTTTGATAATTTGCTTTCAACACTCGCCGTTTTTTAAACACGTGAAGATAGTCTCCTTGTTACAATAATTCGCGCACCCGACCGGCGGCCAAGCGGCCGCAAGAGACACGTGAAGATAGTTCCCTTGTTACGTAACTCTCCGCACCCGACCGAGAGTTAAATTTTACGGTCGGTTTCGTGCCAACTTTTTTGAAAAACTCGTTCCGCTTTCAAAAACTTTGATAATTTGCCTGCGGCGCTCGCCGCCCCGACCGGCGGCCAAGCGGCCGCAAGCGACACGTGAAGATAGTCCCCTTGTTACAATAATTCGCGCACCCGACCGAAAGTTAATCTTTTACGGTTGGTTTTTGACCAACTTTTTTGAAAGAATCGTTCCGTTTTCAAAAAAACGTGCATTGGTTTCTATTGGATCCGGTCGCTATATTTATAGTATAAAACAAAAGAAACCGGCATATTTATTAACAAAGGAGAGATGGATAATGAGTATGCCGATCTTGATAGGTATTATCGTTTTGACTGTTGTTATATACACAATTGTGAATGCCTGCGCAAAAGCGGAACACCCTTTCCGAAAAAGTGTTTTCGGAATTATTTCGGGTTTTTTTTCACTTGCCGCAGTAAATCTTCTTTCTTCGCTGACCAATGTTGCGATACCCGTCAGTTCGGTGTCACTTCTTGTTTCCGCGATCGGCGGTGTTCCCGGAGTAACTCTTATGCTCGCTTTAAATGCGTTTTTTTGATTTTTTGATCTCGTCGAGAGTCTGTTCGGCAAAATCCGCATTGTGAGTTATAACCGCTATCATCATTTTGTAGATCATCTCGGGATCTGACTGGAAATTCTTTTTCACAAGACGCGCTTGTTTGGAATCAGGAACATAGAGCCTGAAACTGAAAAGATCGTCTTCTTCGCCTTTCACGTGGCACTCTACCATATAGCCGTTTTTTGTCTTTTCGATCGAAGCGGTATTTTCCGTTTCATTTCTTTCCTGCATCAAAAGCTCCGTGACAGATGCCATCGCTCGCTCCCTGACGGTCAGCGGAAGCTCGTCGCTGAGATTTGCAGCGATCAGTTTTCCGCTTTTTGTTACGGTGAAGAGATCGTTTTCTTTTTCTGTACAAATAATATTCTGTTTTCTTTCGAGGTCGTTGAATGAGTCAACGATCTCAAAATAGTTGGCGATGCCGTTTTTTTGCATAGCGGTAATCACCAAATCTTTTTTTATGGGCTTTTTTACGCTGTCAATAATGTAACAGATCAGAAGCCTTACGTTACTTCTTTTTCTGAGTCCTCCCGGATCGATTCCTGCGTCTATAGCGTCGTATTCAAAATCCATATAATCACCGCCTGCCATTGCTGTATATAATTATTTTACCACAACCCGTTGTTCACTTCAATATATTTTTTCCGCGTTTCAAAAAATATTACTCGCAGAATTTTTTATAAAAGAAGTCAAAGTATATTTTCATTCAGTATGTAATTTTGTTGGATTTAAACATTATTACATCAGTTTTATTAGATAGAATTATATATTGACGAAAATCGGAAAATGTGCTAATATATCATTTAAAGAGCAGTATTGTCGGTTGATTTCGGTAGTTTTTCTCGGAAACTGTTCTTGAATTCTTCCGACAATTATAAAAAAGGGAGGTATGTATATGGATATTTGGCCGTATATTTGGGTAGCCGTAATGGTTTTATTGGTTATTGCCGAAGGATTAACGGCTCAGCTTGTGTCCGTTTGGTTTGCTGTCGGTGCTCTTGCAGCAGCCATTGTAAGTTTTTTTGTTCCTGTTGTTCCGATCCAGTTCGGTGTTTTTGTGATCGTTTCACTCCTGTTCCTATTGTTGACGAAACCGTTAGTTCAGAAGTCGAGAAAAATCGATCCCGAACCTACCAATGCCGACCGAAACATCGGAAAAACGGCGATAGTTACCCGAGAGATCAACAACGTTGAGGGAACCGGTCAGGTCAAGCTTGGCGGAAACACGTGGACGGCGAGAAGCGTCAACGGAAGTGTTGTTCCGGAGGGAACTAAGGTCACGGTGAAAGAGATCAGCGGAGTCAAGCTGATGGTTTTGCCGGAAAGTAAAGTCTGATTTTTTTATCTGAAAGGAGAATTTTTATGGGACCGTTTGTGTTTATCGGAGTTATAGTTTTTATTATTCTTATTGTTGTAGTATCGAACATCAAGATCGTTCCGCAGGCGAACGCTTACGTTATCGAGAAGCTCGGAGCTTATTCGGCGACATGGTCAACGGGTCTTCACGTTAAAGTGCCTTTTATTGACAGAGTCGCAAGAAAGGTTTCTTTGAAAGAGCAGGTAGTAGACTTTCCGCCGCAGCAGGTTATCACAAAGGATAACGTTACGATGCAGATAGATACCGTCGTTTACTTCCAGATCACCGATCCGAAGCTTTACACTTACGGTGTAGAGCGTCCTATCGCAGCGATTGAAAATCTTACAGCTACAACTCTTCGTAATATTGTCGGAGAGCTTGAGCTTGACCACACGCTGACATCGCGTGACGTTATCAATACCAAAATAAAGATAATTCTTGATGAAGCGACCGACGCATGGGGAATCAAGGTCAACAGAGTTGAGCTTAAAAACATTCTTCCGCCGAGAGAGATCCAAGACGCCATGGAGAAGCAGATGAAGGCTGAACGTGAGCGCCGCGCAAGAATCCTTGACGCAGAAGGTGAGAAGCAGGGACAGATCCTTGTTGCTCAGGGTCATAAGGAAGCTGCGATTCTTCAGGCTGACGCGATCAGAGAATCAAAGATCCGTGAGGCTCAGGGTGAAGCTGAGGCTATCCTCACTGTTCAGAAGGCTTACGCCGATTCTCTCAGAATGTTGAATGAAGCATGCCCATCGGATAAGGTCATCAAGCTCAAGAGTCTTGAAGCGTTCCAGAAAGCAGCCGACGGAAAGGCTACCAAAATCATCATTCCGTCAGAGATCCAGAATCTTGCCGGACTTGTGACCTCTGTCAAGGAAGTTGCAAGTGTAAA
Organism: uncultured Ruminococcus sp.; assembly: GCA_902773045.1. Taxonomy (GTDB): domain Bacteria; phylum Bacillota; class Clostridia; order Oscillospirales; family Acutalibacteraceae; genus RUG592. The sequence goes on from CACYDE010000252.1 coordinate 5,944, forward strand.
TTTAAATAAAGAATAATTTACAAGTACACTGAAACTACAACTTACAAACCCGATCGTGATTTTGTCCGGTCGGGTTTCGGCTTTTATTTTTTAAAAAGAAAAGTTACTATAGCAATCCAAATAAATAGACGGACAAAAGGAGACGATGCCGGTAAGTGCAGAGCAAGGCGGAGGACGAAGTCATACTGGCGTACCCCAAGGGCACGCGCTAATGGGCGTATGCCGAGGAAGACAACGCAGCTATGCGATTACCGGGGCGTCGAACTTGTCTGGATATTTGCTTGGTTTGCTATAGTATTTGAGAAGTTTAAGTTAACCTGTTGTGCTATTAAAAATTCACCTTATTTTTTCTTTGACCGGCAATTCGCTGTGCTCTTGCCTTTGTTCTTGGATTGGGAAAGTTGTATTTGTTTATGGTTTATTATTTTTTCGTTTATCTCAGTTAGTTTGATTTCGCTGAGGACAGTTTATTTTCTACGCCGATTTGCTGCGTCAGCGACCAAAGGCTCTGCCTTTGGAAACCGCCACCTTTTGAAAAAGTTGGATCAAAACTTTAATATTGTTTTTA
>CACYDE010000253.1 GCA_902773045.1 uncultured Ruminococcus sp.
TACGTCAGCTATGCATAAGTTCCGCTTGCCAATCGGTCTTCGCCGTAGGCTTGCCCTCTTGGAGCGTCACTTAAGTATTCCTGCGGTATTTTTATGCACTCTGCCGAAAAATCTGACGGCGCATCTTCGGCACAATCTCTGTGCGGTATTGCCTTAAGTAACCGGTTGAATTGAATGGGTTCGGGGCGATAACCCGGAAGCCCCCTTTTCCTCGAGGGAAAGGGGGGCTGGGGGTATGGGTGACGACAATAACTTTCACCGAAGAACGATCTCGAATTCGACAGCGAAAACTATTCTTTGCATCGACAACCCACGATAGACTCTACATTCATTGTAATTTTGAGTGTGGTAAGTTTAAGTTATAATATATGGATAATATAAAACACTAAAGCTGACATAAATTCTCAAACTTTTTGAAATATCCCGATGTCGTTGGAACAGTATCAATCCTCACATCTTATTTTATTGAGAAGAAATGCTATAACAAGCGACATTATCATCAGGAATATTCCTATGCTTGCCCTGATTCGCCTGCCCGTTGTGACGTTATCGTTTGGATTGGTGAATTCATTGTTGTCAATATCTGTCGGTACCTCGCTCATTAACCCTTCATCGGGGATTTCGGGAAGCGAATAGTATTCCGGACGGCTTTCAAAAATATCGGTAACCTCATCGGATGAACTCAAAGTTTCCGTATCTGTGGTGATAATATTTTCACTCTCCGTGTTCTTTTCGCTGTCGGACGTTTTTTCCGTGTCTGTGGTGATAATATTTTCACTCTCCGTGTTCTTTTCGCTGTCGGACGTTTTTTCCGTATCTGTGGTGATAATATTTTCACTCTCCGTGTTCTTTTCGCTGTCGGACGTTTTTTGGCTGTGTGTAACGTCGGCGTTATCACTCTCTGTTGATCGTTCCGAAATAACAGAGGGATCGTCGGCCGTTTCGGAATATATCTCCGCAGAGCTATCCGATAATTCTCTTTTAACGATCGGAATTCCCGACGTAAAAACCACGCCTGAAAAAATCATTGCGCCTATCAGAAACATAACGGAACAAACTACTCCTACGGTTGAACGGTAGCGGCTTATTTTCCTGCGTTTAAGGGCAGGACTATCCTCACGCGCGGCTCTGTGGACTATATCTTCCCCGTAATATTCCATTATTTCACGAGAGACATACTCATTGAGGTCGGACGGATAATTGCGTTCTTTTCCGTCAAAATCGTTATTCTTATCCATATATCCGCCCTCCTTCTTTCATAAATACACAGTCGATCGTAAAATAAAAATCCTCTATCAATGTGATTTGAAAAATCGTTCATTTTGCATTCGCCTATCTCAAAACACTATCCGATTATAAAAACATACACTGCTCCTTTTACATTATATACATTTTTTCCGAAAATATCAATACCATCTCAATCCACGTTTTTAAACGAGCAAATAATTTGTGAATATATTTTATTGTGTCGCCGTGAAACGGCGAGGAGCAGTCTGTTTAAGGCAATACCGCACAAAGTCAGCCGACGGTATTGCCTTAAAATATCTTATCCGAACCGATCTGCCGACTTTGACCGATAGTGTTTATTGTTTGTAAAAATATCCGATAACGGTTAAAATTCCGAAGATCAGCGGCTGATGGATCATATAAATAATGATCGCATGTTTTCCGATGAAACCAAGCGGTTTGGAATGGGTTTTGAAGACAGAGTCGGGCAAACCTTTCTTTGTCATCACCGCGTGGAAAAAAGAGCCTGCGTAAAACAGAAAAATCCACGGGAAAACAGGAAAATAGTCCGAGGAATAAAATGAATCGTTTTTCAGTCCCAACGGGAAAAGAAAATCTGTTTTGTAAAGCACCTCGGGAATAACAAAAAGCTTAATGTCAAATATTCCGATGAAGTGTTTTGGAATTCCCCATGTGAAAACGAAAAGAAAAAGAGAGATGACGAGAGCGAACGCAGGCTTTGCTTTCTCGGCAGCTTTTTCGGTCAGACCGTAAACTATCATGGAAACGCTGAGAAGATTGATAACGCCGAACCGTATCACAATATCCGGAACTATAATATATGTTACAATATTTATCAATAATGCGACAGCAAAAAGAATCGATCCTCTTTTCAGATTTGATCGGCTGAGTCGTGTGCATATTCCCGAAATAAAAATAAATGTTATCGGGATCAGTGGTTCAAAAGGCATCACAGAACGGAAAATATTATGGGCTTGACGATAGCCGAAAACCTCTCCCGCAGAATACAGAATATGATAGAGAACCATGGCTGTTATCGCCAATCCTCTGATCTCGTCGAGAATGGCAATGCGGGATTTTGTTGGATTGGTAGTTTTGGGGGAAGATGGTTCTGTTTTTTGTTTGGTTATCAAGATATCACCTCCTGCCGTAAAAAGTATATCACAGAAAAAAATTTTTTACAACAAGACCGTATCTGACATACAGTTTTTGATATATATCACAGTCTGCCTAAAAAGTACCCCCTCAGTGTCCAATATTATAGCAAACCAAACAAATATCCAGACAAGTTCGACGCCCCGGTAAGCGCATAGCTGCGTTGTCGTCCTCGACATACGCCCA
>CACYDE010000254.1 GCA_902773045.1 uncultured Ruminococcus sp.
CCGTAAGCTTAAGCTGTATTTCCTGCATTTTGTCAAGCGCAGCATTGATAACATTAGTTGAAACTTCATTCTGTCTGCCCTCAAATGCACTGCTTAGCTGATCGCCGTCTACAACCCCATTATCTATTAAATGGTACATCTGGCTGCGTACCTCGGCAACATAGTATTCTGACTGCTCTTTAGCAAACTCTCTTATCTCACGCTTCTTCTCATCAAGGAAGTCCTCTATGCCTCGTATTTTTTTATTTTCTTGCTTCCGGTCTTCACAAAACTTTTCGTATTTTTCCCATCGCTGATTCTTCAGTTCCCTTTTCGTCTTATCAAGATCTTCAATTCTTTCGCTTACAACGGAAATTGCAGCCTCTGCTGAATAAAAAAGCTTTGCGATGAAGCTCTTATGCATCTGCTGCTGCCAATTGTCCGACAAACGGGCAAGCTTACTTTTCAGTGAGTTCAAGCCCGAATCTTCCATTGCTGCCTCGTCGCCTTCCAGTGCGGCAGACAGTGCCTTGTTTGCATTCACGAGCGATATCTCTCCGTCAAATCCGGAATTTATTTTTTTCGAGATGTTTTTTAGTATTTTTGTGTTATACTCTACGGATTCGTCCACCTCTTCCCTGCTCTCACCCCAGATATTCTGTACAAATAGCATGTGCGGACAACTGTTCCAGAATAATTGTATAAAGCACACTTCCTGACGCCTGATCGTCGGAACGGTAGGAATGACAAATATAGCTGAGCTGAGTTTTTCAACATACTTTTTGGTAGTCTCCTGATTTTCCTGCGTTATGCTTCCGACGCCGGGCAGATCAACTATTGTCAAGCCGTTTTTCAGCAGTTCGCACTGTTCGTAAAGCACGATCTTCTCAACCTGTTTTTCATTGGCGGGATTACAGTTATTATCTACATACTCTCTCAGCTCGTCCGCAGTATAACATGCAGATATTCTGCTGCTGTTTTTTGTAAACACCTCGGCATACTCGCGCTCTCCGTAGCGAACCTCAACAGGTACACACGTTGTTTCATCCGCGTCAACGGGAAGCATATCGCCTCCGATAATGCTGTTAATAAGCGTACTTTTTCCCATGCCCTGCATACCTACAACAGGTACTATCATACGGCTCGATTTCATGTTTGAATAAATATCCCGAAGATCGGTACCCGTTTTATTATCTGTGCTGTAGGTGTTTAATAATTCAATAAACCGATCATCATTGACACATTTTTCAATTATTGTCACTTTCGCTTACCCCCATAGATTCAAGCAGCTTTTCGGTATATTGCGTCAACGTTTTCATCTGCCTGTTAATTGACTTAAGCTGACTCTCTATGTTTTCAATTCTGTCTTCCATAGTCTCCAAGCGCCGCATTATCCCGGATTGACTGCTGTGAATAATGTCTTCCACGCAGCCGAGATCATTGGCGTTTTTCATTTCTCCGAGTGATTCTCTTATCTCGTCTGTGATTGAGCTGTTGATAGTTCTGAGAAGCGCAGCCGTTTCCCGGTCTACCTGAGCGATTATTTTACTTGAGTATTTTTCTTGCATTTGATCATTTCCTCTCTGTAATAAAACCTTCCGCTATCTCATTAATTATTTTCGATTCTTTAGCACCGCATAAATATGAAAATTTTTCTTGCAGTTCCTTGATAAGCTTTGTTTTGTCTGCCATAATAATCTCGTCTCCGAGCTGCATCTCTGCCGCTGCAAGCGTGTAAATTGGGTTTGGGTGGTTAAGCATGATTTTGTATGGCAGATCAAAAGAAAGCTTACTGCCTATAAGCGTCATCTGACCGACTGCCTCCTTTACCCCCGCGCCGGTTATCATCTCGCCGAAATCCTGCGCAACGAAATACACATTATCCTCCGGGGTGAGCACCTTCATAATGCCGCTCTTGTCGATTTCTCTCAGACCGGAACCAAACTGCTGCGCATTCAGCATTATAAAAATATGTCTGCCCGAAAAGCGGTGAAAAAATGGTTTTAATTCCTTAACTCTCTGAGGTGAAGGCTTAACATAGACAGTAACCCCCTCGATCATTTCCTTATCATAATTATCGGAAAGCGTTTCCGAATAAAGCCCGAAGCTTCTGCCGATGAACGACGCTATGCTGTCCGTGTCCCAGCCTATTACATAGCATTTGTCATTTGACGCACCGTTTGTAATCGCATTGAAGACGCTGTGGTGTATTGAGGAACAAACCATATTGGCTAATCCTACAAGCGAATAAGTTCGTTCGCTCAGCGGAACATTCACAAGGTCAAACTGAAGTTCGGGCGCTTTTATATCAACAGACTGCGTAGAAACACTTTTGCCGCTAACGGGGATTCGTGCAATTATCTTTTCGAG
>CACYDE010000255.1 GCA_902773045.1 uncultured Ruminococcus sp.
ATACTTTCGTATTTCAAGGAAATTTAACGCAGTTCAAGGCAAATTAGACAAGCAGAAATGAAAAGTTATTGATGAACAGTTCCTTAGCTTCGATTGAGGAATAAATTCGGATTCGACAGTGATATCGGTGTTTTATATTTTCAAATACCGATAAACTCTTTGGTAAGCGTCATTTTAAGTTTGAGTTATTTACTTTTTATCGGATATATTATCCGAAATATCACTGCGTACAGCGCGGTCGGGGGTAAGATCCCTGCCGCGCTTTTTTGCTGTACAAAAATTTATACATTGTTCATGAAAAACAAAAAAAATCATTGTATAATTATGCATAATAGGTATATGTATATTTTTGAACACTGTCGGCTTGATCTGTTAACATTCGGGACAAATTCGGACTCGGAGGTGTGAGATCTGCCTGTCGGGGATTCGCGACCGTTTGCCTGTCGGGCATTCGTGACCGTTTGCCTGTCTGGGATTCGCGACCGTTTGCCTGTCGGGGCTTCCCGACCGCTTTTTCGGCTGCCGTTGGCAGTGTTTGGAGGAATTATGGAGGAAGTTATGGCTAATATTTATGATGATGTAGTTGAAGTTGCAAGAAGAACTATGGTTCTGTTTTTTGTTGTCGATACCTCGGGAAGTATGGACGGCGCAAAGATCGGAACGCTGAATCAGGCTATCGAGGACGTCATTCCGGAAATCAGAGAAATTTCCGGGAACAACGCCGACGCCGAGATCAAGATCGCTGTCCTTGAATTTTCGAGCGGCGCAAAATGGGTCACGCCTTTTCCGATCCCTGCCGCAGATTTCGAGTGGCAGTATCTCAATGCGGTCGGACTCACCGATTTCGGCGTGGCATGCAGGGAGCTTGACGAAAAACTTTCAAGAACCAATTTCATGAGCGATATCACGGGTTCTTTCGCCCCGGCGATATTCCTTCTCTCGGACGGCGCGCCGACGGACGAATACAAACCAAGTCTTGATAAGCTGTGGTCAAACAACTGGTTCAAAAAAGCGATCAAAGTCGCTGTCGCAATAGGCGAGGACGCAAACCGCGATATTCTCGCGGAATTCACCGGAAACAGCGAGGGCGTTCTCACGGTCCACAACCCGGAAGCTTTGAAAAAAATGATCCGCTTCGTTTCCGTCACATCTTCTCAGATAGGCTCAAAAAGCTCGGCTGTCGGAAAAGGCGGGATCGACGAAGTGAAATCAAAGCAGGAAGAATTTCTCGATCAGGTCAACGTCGCTTATTCAAACGGTGACTTTGAAGACGATTTTATTGAGTGGTAATTTGTTATGAAATATAAAGGTTATAATTTCACGGTGATCGGTTCAAGCCACAAAAGAGCCAAGAAACCGTGTCAGGACGCTTCCGTCAGTCTCAACAAAGACGACTACATTCTCACGGCGGTCTGCGACGGTCACGGCGGAGAGGATTATTTCCGCTCCGACCGCGGAAGCGACTTCGCAGTCAAGGCTGTGAAAAAATGCATGAGCGACCGCGATATACTCCCCATGCTGTCGTTCTACGCGGAAGACAAAAACAAGATCGACGAAATGCTCGTTCAGCTTGAAAAGAGTATTATTTCCGAATGGAACGATCTCGTTGAAAACGATTACAAAGAAGACCCCTTCACCGAGGACGAGCTTGAAAGCGTCAATCCTCAGATGAGATTCCGTTATGCGATAGGCGAAAAAATAGAATGCGCTTACGGAACGACGATGCTCGTCAACGTGATAACAGACGATTTCTGGTTCGGGATACATATCGGTGACGGAGAGTGCGTTACCATTGATATTGATGGTAATTTCGACCACCCTATCCCCCATGACGACAACTGCGTTTACAATTACACGACGTCGATCTGCGATCGGACGGCTATCTACAATATGCGCCACCATTTCAGCACGAACCTTCCGAAAGCTCTTTTCATCGCAAGCGACGGAGTCGATAATTGTTTTGTTGACAGCACAAAGCTTCACGATTTCTATGGAACGATATTGCAGTCTTTCAGCGATATGGACGAGAGCTTTGCCATCCTGGAGCTGCTTGACTACCTTCCCAAAATGTCTCAGAAAGGAAGCGGCGACGATATCTCTTTGGGGATCATAATCAGGAAAAAATAGACTCTCGATTCCGATTCAAAAGCAAACCGACGATCAAAGTGAAGCCTGCGGAAAGGTTTTAAAGGACTGCGGCTGTTTTATCGGCGAAATAGAATAAATACAGAAAATTTACGTTTCATCTCAAAACCGGACGTTTAAATGTTCCGGTTTTTTTTGCGTATTCTTATGCAAAAAACAAAATATCCCTTCTGTTTTATGAAGATGTTTACAAAACAACGTTATCACTGCCGAAACAGCAGAGATACATTCGGTTCGGAAACATCTTTTCTTCCGCAAAACGTTTACTGCGGAATATCACCAAAACAGAAAGGGATAATATATTATGAAATACATGAGTGATACATCATTGGCTGCGCTTTTGGCGCATTTGACTAATAAATTTGCGAACATTACTCACTCACATTCGCCGAACGACATTTCCGAGGTGATTCCCGTTTCAAAAGGCGGAACGGGCAGCGCAGACCGTGCTTTGGCATTGAATAATCTGGTGGTAGTTCCCGTGAGAGATCCGGTGAGCGTGACCAGCGAAGACTATCGTCATTCGGGCATTTACTATCTTACATCCCCCACGGACAGCCCCACAAACGGCGTGGGCTATCTCGTCACAGTGCGCGGGGAAGGAAAAAATCATATGCAGTTCTGGATAGGAAGCGAGTCGGGAAAGACGGGGATATATAACCGTGAAAGAGTTTATGCCGGCAGTGGGTCTGTGTGGACAAGCTGGAAACATATGTTGACCGAGGATGATCTTTCAACAGTGCAGTACACCCCGACTGCGCTCAACAATTCCGATGTAAGCGGCTGTCATGTTTACAAAAAAGCCGGTTGGGTCCACGTCACGGGATATGTCCGTGTGCTGCCGACAAGCACATCGGCGGCGAATATCCAAGCGGCGCAGCTGCCCGATGAGTGTATGCCGTTTGAATCTGCGAGAGGCATATCCTATCGCAGCATAACGGGCGGTTTGGAATTCCACGCGATCGAAGTAAACGCTTCGGGGAAGCTTGTTGTTTCGGGAATTGTCGGAACAGTAAGCGGTTCAAGCTATGAACGGCAGACTATATTTTTAGCAATATCATATCCCGCTCAGAATGATTGAGGATATTACATAATTACTTAAGACAACACCGCACAAGACCGCCTGACGGTTTTGTGCGGTGTTGCATTAAAGAAAAAACGTTACTTTTTCTTCGGCAAGCCTTCATACGTTGAAAGAACAATTTCTTTCAGCAATTCTTTGTTATCAACATCGCTGACCATATACATATTTTTTGCTCCCGGATAAGGAAGCTGCTGCTGCATATTGTACTTTCCGTTGCTGTTAACGATCTTCACAAGCAGCCTGTTGTCGTAGATACCGCCGAACAGAACTTTATCATAATAAAGAAGGAATTCGCCCATCATAGGTTTACAGGTTATATTATCCGACAGTTCAAGCTGTTCAAGTATAAAGTCTTTATAATCTTTTGACGACGGCATATCACGGCTCCTTTTGAATATTATTTTCTTTAGGCAACAGCTCATTGCAAAAGTACGAAAACGAAAACGAAGACAAAAAAGAAAACACCCCGTAAAAGATGTGTTTCCGTGATCTCAATATAATACTGTCCGATATTGAGAATCAAATATGGCAGGGGCAGAAGGACTTGAACCCTCGGCACGCGGTTTTGGAGACCGCTGCTCTACCAACTGAGCTATACCCCTAAATATTATTGACTCACTCCTCAACAAAGTGCTATATTATTATAGCAATAAACTTGCACTTTGTCAACCCTTTTTTTTAATTTTACACCTAAATCAAATTTATCCTCAAACTCCCACACTCAAAATCACAGTGAATGCAGAGTCTATCGTTGGTTGTCGATGTAAAAAATAGCTTTCGCTGTCGAATCCGAGCTTATTCTTCGATCAAAGCTATTGTCGTCACCCATACCCCCTTTCCCTCAAGGAAAAGGGGGCTTTTGGGTTATAGGGCAAATTTGGGAGAGGGCGAAATGTTACGTTAATAATCAAAGTTGGTGCGCATATTCGCCTGTCGGCGCTTGCCGACCCCCGAACCAATTCAACCGGTTCCTCGGAACTCTGTTTAAATTTCCGAAAACACCGTTTCGATAATGACAGAGAGGTAATAAATACTTGGGAAGTTTTAGTTTATATTTCCGACCGATCAAAACCGATATCCGATGTCGGGTCGGAATCATTCCCAGCCGGCTTTCACCCTGACTCCCGTTGCGTCAGCGGCGCGTTCAAGCTTCAAAACCTCGTCCGCAGTCAGTTTTCCGGCAGCTGTTTTGGAAAGCGACTCGGCCTGATAGGGCTTTGTAACGCCTATAATGGGCAGCGCACCCTTGGCTATGGCATACGCCGACGCAGTTTCGGAAACCGAAAGCCCATGCGCCTTTCCGACAGTTTCAAGCTCCGCTAAAAGCGGCTCGATCTTTTGAAGACATTTTCTGTTGAATGCCCTTCCTCGCCGTGAGAAGCGAGGCATCGGATTTTTTGAATTGAATTTTCCGGTGAGCGCGCCCTGTTCAAGAACCATGTAAGCAAAGAAAACCGCGCCGTTTTTTCTGCACCATTCCAGAACTCCGTTTTCTTCCGATTCCCGGTAAAGCAGACTGAAATGATTCTGAACTCCGGCGATGGAACAGCCATGTTTTTTCACTGTTTGATCTGCGATCGTCAGCTGTTCTCTGTTGAAGTTCGATACCCCGATACTTCCTATCCTGCCTTCTTTTTTCATCCTGCAGAGATACTCCAGCGTACTCTCTATCTGCACCGGCTGATGAAGCCAATATATATCCGGGATTCTTCCGCCGAATTTTTCTATGCTTCCGTTATACATTTTATCGACTTTTTCGGGCGAGAACTTTCCGAGCGGAGTATACTTATCGCTGAAAATAAGATCCTTCCCCCGTGAAAACTCCGCCAAAAGCTTTTCCGAACTGCCCATACCGTAAACAGCGGCAGTGTCAAACAGATCAAAACCGTTCTTCACGGCGATGTCAAAGCTTTCGCGAAGCGCTTCGGGATTCGATTTTGACCCGAAGACTATTCCGCTTCCGTTGTAACCGCCGCCCCAGCTCCACGTTCCCACTGCGATAGGCGGAAGTGTTTTTCCGTTGATCTTGCAACTCATCGGTCATTCTCCTTTTATCCTTGAAAATTTGTTCTTAAGATGTATTATACATATTTTTTTCTGAAAGTCATTAACATAGGATAAGAAAAGTATAATTTTTTCGCGGCAAGAAGATAAAACCGTTATCTCAATCGAGAACGGTATAAACAAAATCCTCCCACTTCAAGCGTGTTCCCACGTCTGTTCCCAACGGAAGAAGAGCGAGAGCCACGATCATTTCGTCCTTATCGTCAATATCCGTTCTGACGAGATAAGCGTAATCACCGCTGATCCTCGATATTTCATAAAAAAACGGTCCCATCAGATCACCTCTCACGATCATTTTCTGTATCTCACATTATTTTCAATGCACCATTTAACCGCAGAATCCCGTATGAATTCTTTCAGTTCATCAAAATAGTCTATATTATTATTTTCCATATAAACTCTGAAACGCAGATCATACGCTTCTTTATCCCCGATTTTATCAAACATATCCGAAAGCTTTCTGTTTCTGAGACTGCGGATATAATTTCTTTCAAATTCATATTCATCGACAGTCAGCGAGGGAATAATATTGTTTTCAGCCAAAACAGTTTTAAGTTCATCGGGAGTTTTTGCGGAGTATCCCATATCTCTTATCCGGCTCAAAGTGTAGAACTCATATCTGTCCTTATCAAACCAGTGTTCTGTTTTTTCGGAGAAACAGTCATTGCTGTGATTCAGCGAAAGATCTCTTATCGAAACAAACATTTTATCCCCTCCGCCCAATATAAACCCAAGGGCTTTTTTTAGATATATACCAAAAAAGACTTACCGAAGTAAGTCTTTTTCTAAAGTGCGAGTGACGGGACTTGAACCCGTACGTCATACAACACACGCCCCTCAAACGTGCCTGTCTGCCAGTTCCAGCACACTCGC
>CACYDE010000256.1 GCA_902773045.1 uncultured Ruminococcus sp.
ATTATACACTCATGCTTAAAAAACGGCTTGTAATCGGCGTTTTTCGGAGGTTTTCGTTTCTTCCCTCTCGAAGAGTGCTTATCTATATTATCACACATTCCGATGTTTGTCAATACTTTTTTAAAAAAATTTTAACGGATCGTTCGAAAAACAATCTCACGATCCGTTTGCTGATTGCACCCTTAATCCGGTTTAAAACAATGGCTGCTCGGATAAACCTCCGCATGATCGAAATCGGTTTCGCAGTCAGCCTTTCCGATGACTCTGCTTCCCGGACTCAAATTGACAAGATCATCGGCAAAATTTAATACTCCGGAAGCAACAATATTATTGTCTTTATCGAAAAACAAAACTCTTGCCCGAAGAAATTCCGCCGTTTCCTCTCCGTTATTTGTTACCGTGATCTCCAGACCGTCGGACGCAGGCGTCTGAACAATTGAGAGTCCGTTCACGGGGATGTAACCCGGTCTTTTTTCGTAAGTAAGATCGTATTCCACCTTACTTATATCATCGCTGCCGGTGATATAAAACATTCCGAGCGCCTTATCTCCGGGAGATACAACGTCTTCGACTCTAAGGTCGTTTGCACCGACAATATTCCCTTTGGAATCGTAAGCCGTCGCGTTTCCGGTGACAGCGACAACATCATTAGAATTATTTGTGATTTCAAGATAATACTCACAAATCGGCGCTCCGTAATTATCCCACTTATAAACGATATCTCTGACATCAAAGCTATCGCCCGAAACATTATCTTTTGTATACGCCGAGCCGTCGCTTCCGTCCGATCTTCCGGTCAGATAGAATTCTATACGATCGTAAGTCTGCTCAAGATAGTCACTGTAATTGTTCAGCTGGACAGTGATCTTTTTTCCCGGGAGAATAATGCTGCTGCCGCCGACCGTCGTATGATCGTAGTACAAAAGATTTTCCTCATCATCAAAAAACAGTGCATAAGCTTCCACAAACTGTGCCACTGTATCGCCATCGTTGCTGATTACAGCAGAAACGCTCGTTGCGTTTTCATGCCGATCGACTGTGAGATTACCCACTACGGGTTTGTAGGACGGATCTTTATCATAACTCATTTCGCAGTCCACAGACTTTATTCCTGTAACATTATCGAAGATGAAACAGCCTACCGTAGTTTCACCCGGTCCGATAATCTCAATAGAAAGCTCCGCATTGCCGAGGACATTTCCGCTTTCGTCCTTCGCTGATGCCGTTGAACTCAATTGTACTGCGGAATCGGAATTGTTTGTCACTGCCATAAAATACTCCGAACCGCCCATTCCGTTTTCGTACAGATGGCAGATGTAATCAAAATCGCCGTCGGTAAAACTGTCGTTTAGAGTGTTGATCTGATCCTTGTAAACGTCCTTCATCATTTCCCTGATCTCTTCGGCAGAAAGCGCACTTCCTGTGAGATCGGTATTATCGAGCCACGCATACTCGTCTGTTGAAATTTCCTCTTCCGATAAATCCGGGATACGTTCCGGGTAATTTTCCGGAGTTCTCTCCTCAGGCTCCGTGTTATTTATAACACCGCAGCCCGAAAACAAAACAAGGGCAGCCACTGCCAGACACATAAAATTTTTCTTCATAGCATTCACCTTCCAAAGTAAATTATGATTCGATTATATCATATAAAAAAATTCAAGTCAATTATAAAAACACAGTTACAGCGCGGATTTGAACGAGTAAATAATTTGTGAATTTTTATGGTATCGCCGCTCTTCGGACGGGTACGCTTTCAAAGGCCTTGGAGTATGTCTCCGGCAGACTGTGTGCGGGTCTCCGGTGGCAATGTTATTAACTTAAACGGTTGGTCTGTGCTATCACACACAGCAAAAGTCTCTTCGCTATGAGTTTCAGACATAACCATCCCCCGGCCCCCTTGCTCGCTCTAACCAACTTTTTTCCTTAAATCAACTCATTGTGTTATTATAAATTCACCTTATTTTTCTTTGACCGGCAATTCGCTATGCTCTTGCCTTTGTTCTTGGACCGGGAAAGTTGTATTTGTTTATGATTTATTATTTTTTCCGCTTATCTCAGTTAGTCTGATTTCGCTGAGGTCAGTTTATTTTCTACGCCGATTTGCTGTGTCAGCGCCCAAAGGCTCTGCCTTGGGAAACCGCCACCGCCCATTGGCGCGTGCCCTTGGGGTACTTTTGAAAAAGTTGGATCAAAACTTTAATATGTTTTTAGAAGTTTTCACGACTGCAAAAAATCCCCTGTTCTCATAGAAATACAAGAACAAGGGGAATAAATCAATCTTCCGTTTTTTCAAAAAATCCTATCCTTCTGAAACGGTTATAGCGATTTTCGAGAAGTTCGCTGTAAGACTGAGACGAAAGAACTTTTAAATCTTTTTTAAGCTGGTGTCTGATGGAATTGCACATCTTGTCGAAATGATCGAAGTCCTCGGTGATTATTCCTTCAATAACCTTAAACTCTCTCATATCGGCTGCCGTAATTTTTAGACAAGCCGCTGCGTCCGCAACCTTGTTGCTGTCCTTCCACAGGATACTTGCGCAGCCCTCCGGAGAAATAACGGAGTAAACTGCATTTTCCAGCATATAAACTCTGTCCGCAGTCGCAAGACCGAGTGCGCCGCCGCTTCCGCCTTCACCGATAACTATCGTTATTATCGGAGTTTCCAGACCGGTCATTTCGAGAATATTTTCTGCGATCGCCTGTCCCTGACCTCTCTCCTCGGCTTCCGCACCGCAAAATGCACCGAGGGTGTCAACAAAGCAGATCACCGGACGATGAAACTTTTCAGCCTGTTTCATGAGCCTGAGAGCCTTTCTGTAACCCTCCGGCTTCGGACATCCGAAATTGCGCGCAAGTCTGCTTTGAAGATCGGTTCCTTTATCTATAGCGATAAATGTTGCGGGGATACCGTCGTCAAGATAGCCTATTCCGCTGAATATTGCCGCGTCGTCACCGAATCTTCTGTCGCCGTGAAGCTCGATTATATTTTTAAAGATCTCTTTGACGTAAGCGCTTCCTGTCGGCCGCGTACTTGCGCGCGCCGTTTTAAGCTTATCGTATGGCGTCATGATTACTCTTCCCCGCCTTTCTTAGGTTTTTTGCTGTGAATATTAAGCAGATTGGATAATGTTTCCCTGAGCTTTTCTCTCGGAACGATCGCGTCGACAAAGCCATGCTCAAGAAGAAACTCTGCGCTCTGGAAATTATCGGGCAGCTTCGATTTCGTTGTCTGCTCAACCACTCTTCTTCCTGCGAATCCCACCAATGCCTTAGGCTCGGCAAGGATTATATCTCCCTGCATGGCAAAGCTCGCCGTACAGCCGCCCGTGGTCGGATCGGTCAGAACCGTCACGTAAAGATTTCCGGATTTTGAATGACGCTTGACTGCGCCGCTGACCTTTGCCATCTGCATCAAAGAAACTATGCCTTCCTGCATTCTGGCGCCTCCCGAAGCTGTAAATCCTATGACCGGCAGATCATGCTCGTCCGCATACTCAAAAATAGATGTGATCTTCTCTCCGAGAACGGAACCCATGCTCGCCATCATAAACCTTGAATCCATAACAAAAAATGCGAACTCGTTTCCGTCTATGCGAGCGGTTCCGCAAACGACCGCGTCTTTTTCCTTCGTGGTTTTTTTCGCCTTTTCAAGCTTTTCGGCGTAGCCCGGGAATTCCAGGAAATCTACGCTTTCAAAATTATCAAACATCTCCGTGCAGGACTTTCTGTCACAGATAAGCTGAATTCTCTCTTTTCCTCCGAGACGAAAATATTTTCCGCACTGAGGACAGATCATGTTGTTTCGGAGCAGCTGATGCTTGCTGTTTTCACTGTTGCAGCCTTTGCAGACAAGCGTCACATTCTCAGTGTTTCGGATCAAAGCTTCGATATCAGGCTGAGGCTGTCCGGTCAAATTTTTAAGAAAACTCGTAAAAATATTTGCCATCTCAAAACAACTCCTTCATTATGTAATTGCTGCTTTCGCTTTGGTGAAAGGATACGGAACCGTGAAGAAATAACTTTTCAATTTATGCTCAAGCAGAAATGAAAAATTATTGATGAACAGTTCCTATTGCAATCCAAATAAATAGACGGACAAGAAGAGACGATGCCGGTGAGTGCAGAGCAAGTCGGAGGACGAAGATATACTGACGTAC